>JAGWSE010000397.1 GCA_028869395.1 Alphaproteobacteria bacterium
CCTGACGCCCGCATCAACGTTGGCTGGGAAGAAGGGTTTCTGAGGGGCTCCAGTCTGGTTGCCGGGCGTGTGCGCCCGCGCCCGACCTGCCTTATGAGCGGACAGCCGGAAGGACGGACTGGTGATGTCTCAGTCGGATGTCCGGCAAGAGAGGCCCGGCCATGTTGGGCATTACTCTTGCGCGTAGGAGTAGGAAGTTGGGACCATGCGCATCACGTCCAGAGGGCAAGTGACCATTCCCGCGGAAATCCGCGCGGCGGCGGGACTTCTTCCTCACACCGAGGTGGAAATTGCCTTTGACGGAAAGGGGGTGCGGATCCTCCGCGCCAGGCGACCCAAGAAGGACAGTCGTGGCGCTCGCGTGGCTGCGCACCCAAGGGGGCGAGGCGACGTCGCGATGAGCACTGACGCCATCGTGGCGCTCACTCGGGAAGACTGAGTGACCGCCGTCCTCGTAGACGCCAACATCATTCTGGACATCTTGACCGAAGACGAACGATGGCTCGCTCGTCGTCTGAAGCGATCGGTCGGGATCCGCCGGCGTTGCTGGTGTCCCGGAATTTTCCCGCATCTGAGATGCGCGAAAATGCTTGACCTTCAGAATGCCTTGCGGAATTTTCACGCATCTGACATGCGAGATAATTCCAAATGCCGCTGCATCTCGTCGGCGAGACTATTGCTGCCAAGCCGGCCCATCTGAGAGCCGATCGCGGCGAACTCCTGCAACTTATCCGCGGTGTCTATGTCGATGCGGAGGAGGAAATCGACACCGTCCTGCTCGGCCACGCGGTGCGGATCGCTCACTACCTATACCCACATGCCTATCTATCCTCGGCGAGTGCGGTCCTCGTCGCGCCGCTTGCGGACGGACGGCTATTTATCTCGGGGCGACGCAACCAGCGCACTCGCCTGAGGGCCCTGGAGATCGTCCAGAACCAGGCGCCCCCCGCGCCCTCACTGGCTCCAGCCGTTGTCGGCGACGATCTCGGCGAACTCCGGGTGCAGGCGTCGACCCCCCGGCAGCGGTTCCTGGAGTCCTTTCGTCTCCGCAGCGAGCACGCCGCGGCCTTTACGCCGGATATGAAGGCGGAAACCGCCGAACGGCTCGTCGCGGAATACGGATCGCCGGCCGAAGCAGCCGATGCGCTCTGGGCGCTGGCTCGCGAGAACCAATGGTACCGGGAAGGGGAGGCCGCCGAGCGTTACCTCCTTACCCGACCGGGCTCGGGCAAGACGCCGGCCAACAAGGCGGCCCTGGAACTTACCGTCGCCTGGCACGGCGACCCCCTCGGCAAGCTCCGGCACGACGGGTTCGAGTGGCGCTGGGCCACGGGAAAGACTGCGGCGCCGACGCTGGTCCAGGAGACCGTCCCGGGTCGGCTGCCTCCCATGATCGAATCTCTTCTGCCGGAGGGGTGGCTCGCCCAGGTGCTCCATGAACGCGACGCCCGTGAGGCTTTGCGCCAAGGCCGCCGCTACATGTCAAACATAACCATCGCGCCTACGCCCGAGGAGATCGAGGCGCTCCCCGCCGACATCCTGCAAGCCGATCTGCAGGCCTTCACGAGGGCCGGCGCCTTCACAGGCGTCTATGCCGGACCTGGGCGTGGTGAACTGGAGGAGAGCTTCGAGCACAGCCTGGCCCAGCTCTTCGTTCGGTCGGAGACCCCGCGCCTGTCCGGTGTGCAGATCAAGGCGCCCATGTGCCTGACGCCCGCCGGCGACCTCGTTCCGGCCGTGGACCTTCCCTTCACTCACATCCTGAAGCCCGCGGGATCAGCAGGTTTCGAGTCCCTGCCTGTTGTCGAATGGATCTGCCTTCAACTCGCCGGCGCGGCGGGGCTCGAGGTCCCGCCGACAGCGCTTGCCGCCATGCCGGACGGCATGCCGCCGGCGCTTGTCGTGCAGCGCTTCGACATCCGTCGCGATCCACAGGACCGCCGACGGCTCGCCTTGGAAGACATGTGCGCAGTCCTTGGCGTCCCTGCCGCAGCCAAGTACGACGCCACCATCGAACGCGTCGGGCGAGGGATCCGGCCCCTGTCCACTGATCCCGCCGCCGACATGGACAATCTGTTCCGGCGCGCCCTGTTCGCCTGGCTGGTGGCCGACGGGGACATGCACCTCAAGAACCTGGCGCTCCTGAAGGTCGCCCCGCCTGAGGGGCGCCGGTTTGAGAGCGTCCGCCTGGCGCCCGCCTATGACGCGGTCTGCACCCGCGTGTTTCCGGGCCTTTCTGGCGATCGCATGGCGCTGAAGGTCGCCGGAAAGGACGACCGGCTGGCTCGGCGCGAGTTTCTGGGACTGGCGCGCACACTCGACGTGCCGCAAGCTGCGGCTGAGAAGGCGCTGGACCAGATGGTCGGCAAGGTGGGCGCGGCGCTCGCGGCCGGTGTCGACCTGCCTCAACCGGCAAGGGATTGGGCTCCGGCTAAGGACGTGGTCGCCAAGGTCGTGACGATCGTCGGCGAACGCATTTCCAACCTGACCTAACCGGCGCTGGGTGTTTCATCTGGCCTGGGCTCGCCGCCAGAGAGGGAAGGGGATGACCTTGGCGGCCCCGCGCCTGCGCCGCGGTGCGTCCGGGGCGCGGGCGGCGAGGAGCCGCGCGATCCGGCGCTCGAGGTCCCTACCGCGCCGGGCGCCGCGATGGAGGACGAGCGCCAGGACCGCGAGCGCGCCCAGGCGCGCGGCGGTCAGGACGGCGTACATCCCGTGCGCCCACGGCGCGTCCGGTCCGAGGGCCATGGGGCTTTGGTTGGCTGGCGCATGCCGCCGCTCGAACGGCTCGCGCCGGTGCGGATGAGCGCCGGCGAGAAGCTCTGGATGGGCGTGCTGCGCGGCTACCTCGTCCTGTCCGGGGGGCTCGTCCTCGTCCGCATCGTCCAGCTGGCGCTCGGCGGCCACGGCTAGGCGCGGCCGCGCAGGACGGCCCGGGAGGTGCGGCCGGCCGGTCTTCGCGGGCGGGCCCGTCAGGAGGGCGGCGCGGCGGGGCCGGCTCGACTGGGGCCGGCTCGAGTTGACCCGGGATCGGGCTTCCAGGGGCTGATGATCAGGTTCACGTTGGGACCCGCGTGCTTCATCAACAGGGCGCGCAGGCGGGCCGCGCGGCCGGTGTGCAGCAGGCGCGTCCGCCAGCCGCCTTCCACCAGCTCCGGGATCAGCACTCCGATCGGACGGCCGGGCGCCTCCGCCGACAGCTTGTCGACGAACTTGAGCAACGGGGCGTGCATCTCGCGGTAGGGCGCCGGCAGCAGCACCAGGCGCGGCGCCGTCGCCCCGCGGGCCTCGGCGGGGGCGGCCACCGCCTCGCGCCACTGCGCCTTCAGGGCCGCGCCGTCGTCCTCCGCCTCCGGGCCCTCCAGGCGGTTCAGGTGAACGGCGATGACGTCGCGCGTCAGGCTCATGGCGAAGCGGATCGCTGCATCCGTCATCTTCGACCTCTGCTCCACCGCCACCCGCAGGATGGGGGGCGCGAGCTCGCCGATCTCGAGGGGACCGGTGACGGCGAGGGCCGACCTATATTGCCTTCTCCTGACTGCAGGGCTGGCGCTGACCGCGAGCGATTCCATGGTCACCTACCGTCTGAGAGCGCGCGCAGGGCGGGGCGATCAGCTCGCTGGTCCTGACGTAGGCGCCCCCCTTTCCGTGGAAGGCCCGCTCGGCGCCGGCACGCCGCCGCCGATCGGAGCGCATGCGCCGGACTTCAGTGAGGCGAGGCCGGTCGGCGGCCGCTGGATTGGTCCATCTGGCGGCGCTGACGGTCCTGGTTGTCAGCTCGGCCCGGGCGTCGCGGGCCCGTGCGGGTGAGGGCCGCGGGTCCAGCGAAGCGCCCGGCGGATACCCTTGGAGCGGGGCGGGGCGTGACCGCGCGCGGGAGCGCCGGGAACGGCCTCCTCCTCGACATGGGCTTCACCTTCAGCCCCGTAGCTAGCGAAGCCGGCGCGCCGCCGCCTCTGCGGCTTCCGCCGCCCGCAGTGCGCGGAACCAGTAATCGTCCACGATGGCATCCTCCTGGCGCCCGCCTCCACGCAGGCTGGGAAGAAGGGTTTCTGAGCGGCTCCAGGCTGGTTACCGGGCGTGTGCGCCGGCCCTCGACCTGACTGGCGATCGCACCGACGCCGGGACTGCCTTGACCCATGTCAAGGCCTCGCGTGGGGCGGGGGCTAGATTGCGCCGCCTGGAAGGCCGCCATGACGCACCTCCCGTCCTTCACGAAGAGCCGCGGAGCCCGCGGATGGACGCGGCGGCTCCGCCCAAGTCGGCTCGAGAGGCCGCTGGAGATAATCGTCGTTATCCTGTTGGCGCTCATGCTGGCCTATCTCGCCGGGGCGATGTTGGGCGCTGCTGGTCCGCAGACGCCCAGGATCCAGATCGGCGGGCCTCGCGCCTGATAGTGTCCTTGCGGCGCACCCGCGCTCTTTCAGCGATCTCTGGGCCGGCGATCCGGGCCGACCGCGCGCTATCGCAATGGCCGCCCCTCCCCGAGGTGAACGAACGACAACCTTGGGGTCCGGCCGGGTTAAGCAAGGAAGTCCCAATGTCTCTCCCAGGGCGCCGGAGCTCCGGCGTCCCACAGGAGACATCCGATGCCGATCAGGACCACACTATTCGCCGTCGCCGCGGCCCTCGCCCTGGCCGCCCCCGTCGCCGCCTTTGCTCACGACGGACGTTGGTATGGCCACGAACGCTATGGCGAAAGCCACGGCTATGACCATGCCGGCTACTATGGGAACTCACGCGCCTGGCGCGATCGGGCCGATGGCCATCGCGGGCGCTTCGAGCGCCAGAGCTGGGCCGGTTGGGGCGCGCGCCCCCGTTATGGCGCGCGACAGGCGTGGCGTGGCGAGGTCTGGGAACACCGTGACCGCGGTGGTTACGGCGAAGGCGAAGGCCGCTAGGGGCCTCTCGCGCAGCGGCGCCCACTGCGCGAGCCCAGCGGTCGGGTGGGGGGCGATCCTCACCGCCATGGCGGAGCTCATGCAGGACATCCTGGTGCAGTGGACGGGTCCGACGCGGGCGCGGCGCGCGTCCGATCGGCGGCGCCGCGTGCAAGGCGCTTCGGCGCGCTGACCTGGACGCGGTGCGGCTGAAAGGTCGCGGCCGGCTGGCTGCGCAATGTGGTCAGCTCCACCAGCCGGCCGCTACCGCCGACGTCGGAGATCAACTTTCAACCGCTGGCTTCCACATGGACGAGGGACCGGCGGGGGCAGGTCGGGGACCCTCGGGCCGCGCTGACACATCCGCCCCGTTTCGTCGCCGGGTGGCGCGTTCGCTGAACCTCAGTCCTTTGACGGGGCTCTGGCCTGGGCTCGCCGCCGGAGAGGGAAGGGGATGACCTTGGCGGCCCCGCGCCTGCGCCGCGGCGCGTCCAAGGCGCGGGCGGCGAGGAGCCGCGCGATGCGGCGCTCCAGGTCCCTTCGGCGTCGGGCGCCGCGATGGTGGAGGAGCGCCAGGACCGCAAGCGCGCCCAGGCGCGCGGCGGTCAGGACGGCGTACATCCCGTGCGCCCACGGCGGGTCAGGTCCGAGGGCCATGGGGCTTTGGTTGGCTCGGCCTCGTCAATGGCCCCAGGTGGCGAACATGCCCACGGCCGCCACGGCCATGGCCGCGGTGCTCGCCCAGCCGACAGCCTTGAGCGCCCAGGGCAGGGTGAAGCGGCCCATGATCTTGGGGCGGCTGGCCAGCAGCATGGTCATGACCATCACCGGGACCGCGACCACGCCATTGATCACCGCGCTCCAGAAGAGCGCCTTGATGGGATCGATCGGGGTGAAGTTGAGGACGCCGCCCACCACGGTGGCGACGGCGATGGTGACGTAGAAGGCCTTGGCCCGCTCGAACTTGCGGGCCAGCCCCACGTGCCAGCCGAAGGCCTCGCCCAGCGCATAGGCGGCCGAGCCGGCGAGCACGGGCACGGCCAGCAGGCCGGTGCCCACGATCCCCAGGGCGAAGATCACGAACACCAGCGGCCCGGCGATCGGCCTGAGCGCCTCGGCGGCCTGGGCCGAGGTCTGGATGTTGGTGATCCCGTGGGCGTTCAGGGTGGCGGCGCAGGTCAGGACGATGAACAGGGCCACCACGTTGGAGAAGGCCATGCCGAGGTAGGTGTCCACCCGGATCCGCCGGAACTCGGGCTTGGCCTGCCGCGGCGCCCTGACCAGGGGCGTCTGTCCGTCGCGCTCCTTGACCTCCTCCACCTCCTCGGCGGCCTGCCAGAAGAACAGGTAGGGGCTGATGGTGGTGCCGAGCAGCGCCACGGCGGTGGTGATGTAGTCGGAGGTGAGCTGGACGTGGGGCGCCACCAGGTTGTAGCCCACGGCGCCCCAGGGGATCTTCACCACGAA
>JAGWSE010000398.1 GCA_028869395.1 Alphaproteobacteria bacterium
CGCCGATCCCGGTCAGATACAGGGCCTGCCCATAGGCGCCGCGCGCCCGCCCCAGCGCCCGCGCGGCGAGCGACGCGACCAGGGGGGTTGCCAGCAACGCCTGTGCGGCCGCGAGGATGAGGGGGCCAGGCGGGCGCGCCGGTTCTGCCACGCCGAGCACGACCAGCCCGATCACCACGCTGGGCATGCCACGCCAGGCCTCGACGGCCGAGAGCAGCAACCCCCGCCCGCGAAAGCGACCGAAGCCCAGGGGCAGCGCGAGCACGAGCCCGAGCAAGGCAGCGAGCGCGCCGCCCAGTCCCGCGACGATCAGGGTGATGCTGCCCACCATTGCCGTGCCCGCTCCCGCCCCGACCTAGGCCAACAGGGCCTGGCTGCGCACCAGGCGGGCATAGAGGCCGTCCTGCTGCATCAGCGCCGCATGGGTGCCGGCTTCCACCGCGCGGCCGGCCGCCACCGCGACCACCAGGTCGGCGTCGCGAACCGTTGATAGCCGGTGCGCCACCACGATCGTCGTGCGGCCGGCGCGAAGTCGGCCGAGTGCCGCCTGCACCAGCGCCTCGCTTTCGGTGTCGAGCGCACTGGTCGCCTCGTCGAGCAGCAGCACGCGCGGATCGCGCAGCAGCGCGCGGGCGAGGGCGACACGCTGGCGCTGGCCGCCGGAGAGGCGCTGCCCGCCCGGCCCGACACGGGTCCGAAACCCATCCGGAAGGGTGGCGATGAACCCTCCCGCCGCCGCCGCCGCCGCGGCCTCGACCTGCGCCTGCGTCGCGCCCCGGCCTCGCCCACCGCGGTGTCGTAGCCGCCGGGCAGCGCGGCGATGAAGTCGTGGGCGGCGGCGGCCTGGGCCGCGGCCTCGACCTCGGCCCGCGAGGCCTCCGGCCGGGCATAGGCGATGTTGGCGCCTATGGTGTCGTCGAACAGGAACGGTTCCTGGGTGACGAGGGCGATCTGGGCGCGCAGCGAGGCCAGGGTGACATCGCGCACGTCATGGCCGTCCACCTTCACGCGGCCGGCGCTGACGTCGTAGAAGCGCGGGATCAGGTTGAGGATGGTGGTCTTGCCGCCGCCGGAGGGGCCCACCAGGGCCACGGTCTCGCCGGGCGCGGCCTCGAAGTCGATGTCGGAGAGCGCGGAAGGGCCCTCCCCGCCGTAGGAAAAGCCCACGCCCTCGAAGCGGATGCGGCCCTCCGCGCGCGGCAGGGCCGCGGCGCCCTCGCGGTCGCGGATCTCCGGCTCCACGTCGAGGGCCGCGAACAGGCGCCGCGCCGCCGTCAGACCCTCGGCGAAGGTGGTCTGCAGGTTGGCGACCTGGCGCAGCGACTGCGAGGCGGTGCCGAGCGCCACGACGAAGGAGAGGAACGCGCCGGGGCTCATGCCGCCGTGCTGGGCGCGCCAGCCGGCGTAGGCGAACACCAGGGCGGTCACCACCATCATCACCAGCTCGGTGGCCGGGGCCGCGCGGGCCCGGGCGTTGGAGCCGCGCACCAGGTGTTTCTCGCGGCGGCGGACCACCTCCCCGACCCGGGCCTCCTCGTAGGCCTCGCGATTCTCGATCTTCACGACGCGGATGCCGTCGAGGCTCTCCATGATGGCGGTCGAAAGCGCCGAGGTCTCGGCCATGGCGCCCTTGGCGGCCTTGGTGCTCTGCTTCGAGAAGCGGCGCATGATCAGGCTGGCCAGGGGGGCGGCGACGATCAGGAAGAGCGACAGGATCCAGTCGTTGTAGATCATCAGCCCGATCATCCCGACGACGGTCAGGACGTTCTGGACGTAGTTGACGACGCCGGTGGTCGCCGCCTCGCGCGTGAGACCGGCGTCGTAGAGCACGGACGAGACGTAGGCCCCGGAGTGCTGGGTGCGCAGGTGGGCGAGGTCGGCGCGGACCAGCTTTCCGAACAGCTGCAGCTGGATATCGGCCACCACCCCGTTGCCGATACGGTTGATCAGCGTCGCCTGCAGGACCTGGCCGATGGTGCGGCCCAGCGCGAGCGCCACGATGATCGCCGGCAGCCGCCAGAGCGGGCCCTTGTGCAGGACGAGCAGGTCGTTGGTGGCCGGGCGGATGATGTAGGCCAGCAGCGCCGACAGCGCCGCGACGGCGACGGCGGCCACAATGGCCACGGACCAGCCCTTCCAGCGCGGCGCCATATAGATCCGCGCGACCCGCGCCACGAGGACGCGGGCGGGAAGCTCATGGCTGGCGCGCTCCGTCATGCCGCCTGGGGTCGGACGATGCGGCCGTGAAGTCAAGGCGGCGGCGGGTCGCTCGAGCGCGACCACGGGCGAGCTTCCAACGGCGCGCGCGAGGCCCTAGATGGGCGCCATGACCGGCGAGACCGTGCCCAATCCCTTCGACCTGACCACGGGCGTCGGCCGCCTGAAGGCCTATGCCGACTATCTTTGGAACGACCACGCCTATCTCCGGCTGGGCTTCTCCAACGCCCACTGGATCTCCGACGAGCTGGTGCGCGCCAACCAGCCCTGGCCGCATCAGCTGGCGGCCTGGAAGGCGAAGGGGATCCGGACGGTCATCAATCTGCGCGGCGGCTTCGACGCCAGCTTCTACGCGCTGGAGAAGGAGGCCTGCGCCCGGCTCGGCCTGAAGCTGGTCAATTTCACCGTGGCCTCGCGCGAGGCGCCCAGCCGGGCGCAGGTGACCGGCGCCAAGCGGCTGTTCGAGACCCTCGAGTACCCGGCCCTGATGCACTGCAAGTCGGGCGCGGACCGCGCGGGCGTCATGAGCGTGCTCTACATGCACTTCCGCCAGGGGCGCACCATCCGAGAGGCGGTGGAGCAACTGGGCCTGCGCTACCTGCACATGAAGCAGGGCAAGACGGGCGTGCTCGACTACACCTTCGAGCGCTACCTGGCCCAGGGCGAGACCGCCGGCATGTCGTTCCTGGAGTGGGTCGAGAGCCCGGCCTACGACCCGGCGGGGCTGAAGAAGACCTTCCAGTCGCAGATGTGGGGCCGCCTGATCACGGAAGGCCTACTCAAGCGCGAGTGATTGGCGTTAGTCTGCAAGACGACAGACATTTGTCCGGTTGCATGCAACCCTCGAGACCTATGCAAGACGGGGCGCCGACCATCTCCATCGATGATGTCTTCACGCTTCTCGGGGTGCGCCGGGACGGCGTCGCCTCGATCGTCGACCTCGTCGCCGACGACGCCGCCAGCGCGCACCGCCGCGCCGAGGCGATGCTGCGCG
>JAGWSE010000399.1 GCA_028869395.1 Alphaproteobacteria bacterium
CCCGATCGAGGACGTGCGCGCCGCGGACGAGGCGTTCGTCACCGGAACCTTCGGCGGGCTGACCCCAGTGCGCGAAGTGGACGGTCGCCTGCTGCCGGAGGCTCTGCCAGGGCCGATGACCCGCCGCCTCAAGGCGCTCTACGAATCGTTGAAAGACGCCGACGTCGCAGGGGCGGCCCGATCGTGACCGCGCGCATCGCCATGTGGTCAGGACCGCGGAACATCTCCACGGCGATGATGCGCAGTTTCGAGAACCGTCCCGACTGTGCGGTGGTGGACGAGCCGTTCTACGCCGCCTACCTGGCCGCGACCGGCCTGGACCACCCGATGCGCGAGGCGGTGTTGACCTCGCAGCCCACCGATTGGCGCGCGGTGGCCGACGCTCTGGTCGCCGAGGCGCCTGCGCCCGTCGTCTACCAGAAGCACATGACCCACCACATGCTTCCGGGGTTCGGGCTCGACTGGATGGCCCAATGCCGCAACGCCTTCCTGATCCGCGATCCGGCGCGCGTCGTGGCCTCCTACGTCCGCACCCGGGCCGAGGTGACGCTCGCCGACATCGGAGTGGTCCGGCAGCATGAGCTGTTCGAACGTGAGGCCGACCGCCTGGGCCGAGCGCCCCCGGTGGTCGAGGGCGCCGACGTGCTGGCCGATCCTCGCGGCGTGCTCTCGGCGTTTTGCGAGGCGCTCGGCATAGGTTTCGACGAAGCCATGCTCGAGTGGCCCGCCGGCCGCCGCGCCAGCGACGGCGTCTGGGCGCGGGCCTGGTACGCCGCGGTGGAGCGTTCCACCGGCTTCGGACCGCCGGAAGCGGACCGGCCGCCGCCGCTGTCGGACGACCTGCGGCGAATCGTCGAAGCGGCGCGTCCGCACTACGAGGCGCTCGCCAAGTGGACGATCGCGGCCGCCTCCAGGCCGCGCTGAACAACGGCGCCGTTGCCTAAGTCGAACAAGCGTTTGATAATGGCGGACGTCAAAAAACATACCGGCAATTCGAAAACGCTGCCGACCGGAGGAACGCCATGGCGTGGGATTTCGAGACCGATCCCGAGTTCCAGAAGAAGCTCGACTGGATCGAGGAGTTCATGCGCGAGGAGGTCGAGCCGCTGTCGCACCTCGGCATGGCGGTGCACGGTCCCCTCGGCCGAGAGAAGTTCATCAAGCCGCTGCAGGAGAAGGTGAAGGCCCAGGGCCTGTGGGCCTGTCACCTGGGCCCCGAACTCGGCGGCCAGGGCTACGGCCAGCTGAAGCTCGGTCTGATGAACGAGAAGCTGGGCCGCAACGGGCTGGCGCCGACGGTGTTCGGCTGCCAGGCCCCCGACAGCGGCAACGCCGAGATCATCGCCCACTACGGCACCGAGGCGCAGAAGGAGAAGTACCTCTGGCCGCTGCTGAACGGCGAGATCCGCTCGGCCTTCTCCATGAGCGAGCCCACCGGCGGCTCGGACCCGCTGACCTTCAAGACCCGGGCGGTGCTGGAGGGGAACGAGTGGGTGATCAATGGCGAGAAGTGGTTCTCCACCAACGCCCGCTACGCCAAGGTTCTGGTGCTCTACGCGGTCACCGACCCGGACGCGAAGGACCCCTACAAGCGCACCTCTATCTTCCTGGTGCCCACCGACGCGCCCGGCGTGGAGATCGTGCGCAACGTGGCCGTGGGCGCCGGCGGCGAGATCGGTGGCGGCAACGAAGGCTACGTCCGCTACAACAACGTCCGCCTGCCCTACGACGCCCTGCTGGGCGACCGCGGCGCGGCCTTCGTCATCGCCCAGGTGCGCCTCGGCGGCGGGCGCGTCCACCACGCCATGCGCACCGTCGGGGCCTGCAAGCAGGCGTTGGACCTGATGTGCCAGCGCGCGGTCTCGCGCACCACCCGCGACGGCCGGCTCGCAGACCTGCAGATGGTGCAGTCGGACATCGCCGAGAGCTGGATCCAGCTGGAGAGCTTCCGCCTGATGGTGCTGCGCACCGCCTGGCTGATCGACAAGCACAAGGACTATCAGAAGGTCCGCAAGGACATCGCCGCGATCAAGGTGATGATGCCCAAGGTCTACAACGACATCGCCCAGAAGGCGGCGCACCTGCACGGGGCGCTCGGCGTCTCCAACGAGATGCCGTTCATGCACATGGTGACCTCGTCGCTGGTCATGGGCATCGCCGACGGCCCCACCGAGGTGCACAAGGTCACCGTCGCCAAGCAGGTGCTGAAGGACTACCGGCCCGACAACGACCTCTTCCCCGGCTACCACATCCCGAAGCTGCGCGAGGAAGCCCAGAAGCGCTACGCGGCGGAGCTGGAGGAGCTGAAGAGCGCCTACGCCGAACGCCGCGGCGCGCGCAAGGAAGCCGAGCCCGCCTGACGACCGAGTGTCACGAACCCATATCTCACATCATCCCGGGCGGCCTGGCCTGTCCGGGATGACGCATTTTCCGTGGAGCATTTCTCAGTGACCGACACCTGGCCGGTGATGTCCATCGCCGAGGCGCATCAGGAATTGACCAAGCCCGGCGCCCGTTTCGAGATCGAGGAGACGGTGATCCGCGGGATCCCCACCAGGGTCTGGAAGAACGCCCCGCCCACGCTACGCGATGTCTTCGAGAACGGGCGGACCTTCGGCGAGCGTGAGTTCATCGTCTACGAGGACGACCGCGCGACCTACGAGGCCTTCGCCCGGGCCACCATCACGCTGGCCTGGCGGCTGCGGGCCGAGGGCGTGAAGAAGGGCGACCGGGTTGCCGTGATCATGCGCAACCTGCCGGAATGGCCGGTGGCGTTCTTTGCGGGCGTGCTCACCGGCGCGATCGTCACCCCGCTGAACGGCTGGTGGACTGGACCTGAGCTGCAGTACGGGCTGGCGGATTCCGGCTCCAAGGTCGTCATCGTCGACGACGAGCGGCTGGAGCGCATCGCGCCGCACCTGGACGAATGCCCCGACCTGGAACGCGTGTTCGTGACGCGGCTCAAGGGCGAGCCCGGGGACGCGCGCGTGCAGCGGCTGGAGGACGTGATCGGGCCTGTCAACGGCTGGAGCGGGCTGGAGGCGCGGCCCCTGCCCGAGGTCGAGCTCGGGCCGGAGGACGACGCCACCATCCTCTACACCTCCGGCACGACCGGGCGGCCCAAGGGGGCGTTGGGCACCCATCGCAACATGACCTCCAACATCGGGGCGGGCGGCATCTCGGCGGCGCGAAACTTCCTGCGCGCCGGACAGCCGCTGCCCGAGGCCGATCCCCACAAGCTGCCGCAGCGGGTGACCCTGCTGGTCGTGCCGCTGTTCCATGCTACGGGCCTCTCGGCGACGCTCGGCCCGACGATCAACGCGGGCGGCAAGATCGTGCTCATGCGCCGCTGGGACGCCGAACCCGCCATGCGGCTGATCGAGAAGGAGAAGGTGAGTTCGACGGGCGGCGTGCCGACCATCGCCTGGCAGCTCATCGAGCATCCGGCGAGATCGAAGTACGACCTCTCCTCGCTCATGGCGGTGACCTATGGCGGCGCGCCCTCCGCGCCCGAACTCGTGCGCAAGATCGCCGAGACCTTCCCCGGCTCCTCGCCCGGCAACGGCTGGGGCATGACCGAGACCACGGCCACCTTCACCTCACACCTCGGCAAGGATTACGAGAACCGGCCCGACAGCGCAGGTCCCGCCGCGCCGGTGGGCGAGATGCAGATCCGGGATCCGGCGGACGGCCGCACCGTATTGGCCGCCGGCGCCGTGGGCGAGCTGTGGGTCAAAGGCCCGCAGGTGGTGAAGGGCTACTGGAACAAGCCCGAAGCCACGGCCGAGACCTTCGTGGACGGATGGCTGCGCACCGGCGACCTCGCGCGGATCGACGAAGAGGGGTTCCTGTTCATCATCGACCGCGCCAAGGACATGCTGATCCGCGGCGGCGAGAACATCTACTGCGTGGAGGTGGAGAACGTCCTCTACGAGCATCCGGACGTGATGGACGCAGCCCTGGTCGGCATCCCGCACAAGACGTTGGGCGAGGAGCCGGCGGCGGTGGTGCATCTCAAGCCCGGCGGAGAGGCCACCGAACAGGAGCTGCGCGACCTTGTCCGCTCCAGGCTCGCGGCGTTCAAGACGCCGGTGAAGGTCGTCTTCTGGCCGGAGACCCTGCCGCGCAACGCCAACGGCAAGATCCTCAAGACCGAGCTGAAGAAGGTGTTCGCCTCCGAAGCCGAGCCGGCCTGAGAGGGGGTGGCGCCTTGCTGCGGCGGGGCCTACAGGTCAGGAATGGTCGACCGAGCTGAAGGTGGGACATGGCTGCGGTAGCGGCGGAAGTGAAGACTGCCTCGCCTCGCGCGGATGGCCGAAGGCCCCTGATCGTCGGCATCGGCGGCACGGTGCGCGCCGGTTCGAGCACCGAGCGGGCGCTGGGGGTCGCCTTGCGGGCGGCGGAAGCGGCCGGGGCGGAGACGAGGCTGTTCGGCGGCGCGTTCCTCGCCACCCTGCCGATCTTCGACCCGCGGCCCGGCGGCCCCACGCCCGAGCAGCTGGAGCTCACCCGCGCCGTTGCGGCCGCCGATGGGGTCATCGTCGCCAGCCCGGGCTACCACGGCTCGATCTCCGGGGTGATCAAGAACGCCCTCGACACCCTTGAGCTGACCCGCACCGACGAGCGGCCCTATCTCTCAGGCAAGCCGGTGGGCACGATCATCACCGCCGACGGCTGGCAGGCGGCCGGCACGACCTTGATGGCGCTGCGGGCGATCATACATGCGCTGCGAGGCTGGCCGACGCCGTTCGGCGCGGCGCTCAACGCCGGCGGCCGGTTGTTCGACGAGGCCGGCGAGTGCTGCGACGCAAAGGACGCCTGGCAGCTGACCACGGTCGCCGACCAGGTGATGGAATTCGCCAACATGCGGTCGGGCAAGGCGAGGGACCTGGCATGAAGCGTCCCTATCTCGTCCCGCCGCCGGGCTCCGGGTCCGACGAGGCCGTGCACGGCGCGATCTCGCCGATCGAGGACATCCTGGAGGACGCCCGCAATGGCCGTCCCTACATCCTGGTCGACGCGGAGGACCGCGAGAACGAAGGCGACGTCATCATCCCGGCGCAGTTCGCCACGCCCGAGCAGATCAACTTCATGGCCAGGCATGCGCGCGGCCTTGTCTGCCTGTCGATCACCGGCGAGCGGGCGCGACAGCTCCGACTACCGCCGATGGCGAGCGACAACCAGTCCGGCCACGGCACCGCCTTCACCGTCTCGATCGAGGCGCGCGAAGGGGTCACGACCGGGATTTCGGCCCACGACCGTGCGCGCACCATCGCCGTTGCGATCGATCCGACGAAGGGTTGCGACGACATCGTCTCGCCGGGCCACGTCTTCCCGCTTGTCGCCAAGCCGGGCGGGGTGCTGGTCCGCGCCGGGCACACCGAG
>JAGWSE010000034.1 GCA_028869395.1 Alphaproteobacteria bacterium
GGCCTTGCAGGCGTCCCATGGTGTCCCCTCGTTCTCGTGCTTAGGCGACCGCCTTCGCGCGGCTCGCGGCCGCGACGATGGCGTCGATGATCGTGTCGTAGAGCCCCGGCGGCAGGTCGTGGCCCATGCCCGGGATCATCCTCAGCTCCGCGCCCGGGATCGCCTGGGCGGTCAGCTCGCCCCCCACCGGCATCACCAGCGGATCGTCCGTCCCGTGCACCACCACCGCCGGGACCTTCAGGGTCTTCAGGTCCTGGGTGCGGTCGCCATCCGCACCGATCGCCATCCGCTGGCGCGCAACGCCTGCCGGATTGAAGGCGCGCCGGTATTCGGAAATCACCCGCTCCCGGAGCGCCGCCTCGTCCCAGGGATAGCCCGGGCTGCCGATGGTGCGGGCGTTCTTCACGCCGTGCGTCACGAAGGCCTCGAAGTGGGCCTGGGGATCCGGCGGCGGCACGTTCAGCACCGCGGCCGCCTCCGGGGTTGACTGCAGGATCGGCGGACCCGCCGCCGGCGCGGACATGATCGAGGTCATCGACAGCACCCGGTGCGGGTGGGCGATGGCGACCTTCTGGGTGATCATCCCGCCCATGGAGACGCCCGCCACGTGCGCCTTCTTCACGCCAACGGCGTCCAGCACGGCGATCGCGTCGTCGGCCATGTCCTTCAGGACGTAGCTCTGGCCGTCGAGCCAGGTGGACAGGCCCACGTCGCGGTTGTCGAACCGGATCGCGCGATAGCCCTTCGCCACCAGCTTCTCGCAGAACGGGACCGGCCAGCGGGTCATCTGCGAGCCCAGGCCGTTGATCAGGATCACCGTCTCCGGGTGCTCGTCGCCGAAGGTCTCGTACTCCAGCTCGACGGCGCCGTTCCTGGCTCGGGGCATTGGGCGTTCTCCTTCAAGATCCTCCCCTCGAGGGGGAGCAACTTCAACTCACGGAACCAGCAGCACCCGGCCCACGGCCTGGCGGCTTTCGATGTAGCGGTGGGCCTCGGCGGCTTCGGACAGCTTGAAGACGCGGTCCATCACCACCTTCAGCTCGCCCTTCGCCACGTCCTGGATCAGGCCCTGGATCAGGTCGTGCACCCGGTCGGTGGCGATCTCGGCGCCCAGGAAGACGCCGGACAGCGTGCGGTTGCCGCCCATCATGGTGGAGACATCCACCTTCATCGGCTCGCGCCCGGCCGCGCCCACCATCGACACGCGCCCGCGGTAGGCCAGCGACAGGATCGAGCCCTGCAGCGTCGTGCCGCCGACCGGATCGACGATCACGTCGGCGCCCTTGTTGTCGGTCAGGCGCATGACTTCGCGGGCGACGTCCTGGGCGGCGTAGTTGATGCCGTGCGTCAGCCCCAGCGGCTTCAGCTTCTCCAGCCGTTCGTCCGAGGAGGCCGTCGCCAGCACCATGGCGGCGCCCGCCCGCGCGGCGAGCTGGATCGCCGCCACGCCGACGCCCGAGGCGCCGGCCTGCACCAGCACCACCTCGCCCTTCTTCATGCGGCCGAACTCGAACAGGCACTCGTGGGCCGTGCCGAACGGGATCGGCACGCAGGCCGCCACCCTGACGTCCATGCCCTCGGGGATCGGCCAGGCGGTGCGGGCCGGCACGGCGCGCAGCTCCGCGTGGCTGCCGAAGGCGCCGGTGGTCACCACCTTCTGCCCGACCTTCAGCTCGGTGACCTCGGCGCCTGCCTCGATCACCTCGCCGGCCGCCTGGTAGCCCACGATGTGCGGATTGGTGACCAGCGCGCCGCGCAGTCGGTTCAGGGTGTCGCCGCCCTCGATCGAGACCGCCTCGACGCGGATCACGACGCCTTTCGGGTGGCGCTGGGGATCGGGGACGTCCTCGTACCGGAACACGTCCGGTCCGCCGTTCTCATAGTACACGGCCGCTTTCATCGAGCGTCTTCCCCTTCGAACATCTGTTTGACTTCACCCATTCCACGGCCATGCTGCGGGCGCAAGGGAGGGGCCATGCAACTCGCCAAACCGCGCATCGACATCGGCCTCTCCACCAACGATCTCGAACCCATGCTGGCCTTCTGGCAAGGCGAAGTGGGGCTCGTCCTCGACCACGTGCTCAAGATCCGCCGCGGCCAGGACCAGCACCGCCATGACGTCAACGGCAGCGTGCTGAAGATCAACTGGCACGCCGAGCCCCTGCCGCCCAACCCGCCCTCCGGCTACCGCGAGCTGATCATCGCCCGCGAAGGGGTGGGCGCGCCGCGTTATCTTTTCGACCCGGAAGGCGACCGCGTCAGCCTCGTGGAGCCGGGGACCGGCGGCGTCACCCAGATCGGCGTGCGCCTGGCGGTCCGCGACCTCGCGGCCCACCGCCGCTTCTACGCCGAGGCGCTCGGACTTCCGGAGGAGGCGGAGGGCGCGTTCCGTGCGGGCGAGAGCCTGATCCTGCTGGAGGAACGCCCCGACGCCCCGTCCGACGCGGCCATGCAGGGGCCCGGCTGGCGCTACATCACCTTCCAGGTCTTCAAGGTGGACGAGGAACACGCCAAGGTGCTGGCCGCCGGCGGCCGCGAAGCGCTGGCCCCGGTCACGCTGGGGACCACGGCGCGGATCTCCATGGTCCGCGACCCGGACGGCAACTGGATCGAGCTGTCGCAGCGCGCCTCCGTCGTGGGCTCGCTGGAGTAGGAAGGAGAACGCCATGTCACGGGCTCTGGTGCTGGGCGGAGGCGGGCCTGTGGGCATCGCCTGGGAATGCGGCCTGATCGCGGGGCTCGCGCAGGCGGGCGTCGACCTCGGCGCCGCCGACTTCACCCTCGGCACCTCGGCGGGCTCCTTCGTGGGCGCCAGGCTCGCCATGGGGGCCGAGGCTGCAGGCCTGGCCGAGCCGATCCTCGCCGAGGCCGCCCGCGCCGCGAGCGCGGCCCCCCGCGAGGGCCCGCAGCGCAAGCCCGCCGACCTCCGCTTCCTGATGGAGAAGATGACCGAGGCCCAGACCTCGCTGCGCAATCCCGCCGAGGTCCGCGCCGAGATCGGCGCCTGGGCGCTCGCGGCCGAGACCATCGGCGAGGACGACTTCATCGCCAGCTTCGGCCGCTCCTTCGCAGGCCTGGCCGCCGACTATTGGCCGGAGCGCGGCTACGCCTGCACGGCGGTCGACGCCGAGACCGGCGGCTTCCAGCTCTGGACCAAGGATTCGGGCGTCGGCCTGACGCGCGCGGTCGCGTCCAGCTGCAGCGTGCCGGGCGTCTATCCGCCGGTGACGCTCAAGGGCCGCCGCTACATCGATGGCGGCATGCGCTCGGGAACCAACGCCGATCTCGCCGGCGGCCACGAGCTGGTGGTGCTGGTGGCGCTCCGGCTCGGCGACGGCGGCCCGAACGACCGCATGCGCGCTCGCCTGGAGGAAGAGATCGCGTCCCTCGAGGATGGCGGCTCGGAGGTCCTGCTGATCACCCCCGACGCCGCCAGCCAGACAGCCTTCGGGGCGAACCTCATGGACTTCCGGCGGCGTCCCGGCGCCGTCCAGGCCGGCCTCGATCAGGGCCGGGCGCTGGCCGCCGAACTCGCCGCCCGCTGGAGCTGAGCCGCCGCGACGATCGGGCAGACGGAAGAGGCTTGCTCCGCCGTACGCCCGCCGACGAGGCGATCGCCTTGAAGGTCATCAAAGAGAACTGCGGCGAGCTGATGCGCGAAAAGGGCTTCCCGGCCTAACCGCCCTGGGCGGCCAGCGACCGAAGCGCCTCCACGGTATGCGCGTCCGCCGGCAGGAAGGTCTCCAGCGCCAGCTCCGACAGGGTGATGTCGAGCGGCGCGCCGAAGACCGTGGTCGTGCTGAAGAAGGCGAGCATTCCCAGCGCTTGCGTCCGCAGCTTCAGCGGCACGGCGACCCCGCCGAACTCGTGGTTCTCCACGGGCGCCGCCCCCGGCGGGACAGGATAGGCCGCCAATTCCCCGCGCAGGGCCTCCAGCTCCGGGTCGGCGGTCGCCTCGATCTGGCTCGCCAGCCGCTCCAGGATGTGGCCGCGCCATTCGCCGAAGTTGGCGATCCTCGGGCCCAGCCCATCCGGGTGCAGGCTGAGCCTGAGCACATTGACCGGCGGCTCCAGCAGCCAGTCCGCGACGCCGGCCAGCAGCGGCGCCACCGCCCGGTTCGCGGCCTGCATTCTCCAGGCCTTGTCGACCACCAGGGCCGGAAAGGGCTCGTGAGCGGCCAGCACCAGGTCGATCGAGCGGCGCACCGGCGCCAGCGCCGGATCGTCCAGGCTCCGCTCGGCGTAGGCCGGCGCGAAGCCGGCGGCCAGCAGCAGCGCGTTGCGGGCCCTGAGCGGCGCCTGCAGCGCCTCGGCCAGCTGCAGCAGCATGTCCCGGCTGGGCCTGGCGCGCCCGGTCTCCAGGAAGCTGAGATGGCGCGTCGAGACACCCGCCTCGCAGGCGAGATCGAGCTGCGAGAGCCTGCGCCGCTCGCGCCATTCGCGGATCAGCGCGCCGGGGCTCGGCGCTGCGGCGCGGCGGGGCGATAGCACGGCGTCGGTCATGGCCGCGATCCTGCGCCGGATCGGGCGGCTCGGCCATTACCTCCCAGGTAATCGACCGCATGACCCAGGCATGGCGATCTTGCGGCGCATTCCAACGGGAAGGAGCCCGCCATGAACCGCCGCCACCTGATGCACGCCGCCTTCGGCGCAGACGTCGCCCCCGCGCAGCGCCGCCGGCCCGCGACGGCGCGCGCCGCCGACGGGACCGAGCTCGCCGTCCGCGACTGGGGCGAGGGGCCGACGGTGCTCTTTGTCAACGCCTGGGCCTGCCCGATGGGGATGTGGGACCTGCAGGTCGCGGCCCTCGCCCAGGCCGGCGCCCGCTGTGTGACCTTCGACCGGCGCGGCCACGGCCGCTCGCAGGACCCGGGCTGCGGCTACGACATGGAGACGCTCGCCTCCGACCTCGCCGCCGTCATCGACCAGCTCGACCTCACGGAGGTGACCCTCGTCGGTCATTCCATGGGCGGCGCCGAGGCGATCCGCTATCTCGCCCGACACGACCGCGGCCAGGCGGCGCGGGCCGTCCTGCTGGCGCCCGCCGCGCCCTGCCTGACCCAGACCGGCGACAACCCCTACGGCGTCCCCGCCGAGGGCCATGAGCAGCTCCGCGCCGCCTGGGTCGCCGACTTCCCGAAGTGGCTGGCCGACAACGCCCGACCCTTCTACACGCCGCAGACCTCGCAGGAGACGGTCGACGCGGGCGTGCGCATGCTGCTGGAATGCCCGCTGCCCGTGGCGCTCGCCTGCAACCGCGCCCTGGTCTCCACCGACCTGCGCGACGACTGCCGGAAGGTCCGCGTGCCCACGCTGGTGGTCCTCGGCGCCGCTGGAGGCCACGGGCCGCCGCGTCGCCGCGCTGATCCCCGGCGCCAGGCTGCAGGTCGTGCCGGGCGCGCCACACGGGCTCTTCACCACCCACGCCGAGGTGGTGAACCAGGCGATCCTCGAGGCGGCGAGGGCCTAGGCGGCGGCCGCGTTCTTCTTCACGAACGATCGGACGGCCGCGATCACCTGGTCCTGGTCGTCCTCGGTCAGGTAGGCGTGCATCGGCAGGCTGATCACCTGGTCGGCCTTGGCCTCGGTCACCGGCAGACCAGCGGGCGCGGTCGGATAGCCGGAATAGACGCCCTGCCGGTGGATCGGGATCGGATAGTAGACCGCGCTCGGGATCCCTTGCGCCTTCAGGTGCTGGGCGAGCCCGTCGCGGTCGTCCGTCTCGATCGTGTACTGCGCCCAGACCGAAACCCCGCCGTCGATCACCTTCGGCGTGGTCACCAGGTCGCCGAGCCCCGCCGCGTAGCGGTCCGCCACCCGGTTCCGCGCCCTGATCTCGTCGGCGAAGATGGAAAGCTTCTGCAGCAGCACCGCGGCCTGGATCGTGTCCATCCGGCTGTTCAGGCCGACGCGCACGTTCAGGTACTTGGGGTCGTGCTCGAAGGTCTTGCCCTCGATGTCCGACTTCACCGCCTGGCCGTGCACCCGCAGCGAGACCAGCAGGTCGTGCAGCCGCTCGTCCTTGCTGAGCACCGCCCCGCCGTCGCCGTAGCAGCCCAGCGGCTTGGCCGGGAAGAAGGAGGTGGTGGCCACGTCCGCCCAATGGATCGGGTGATGGCCGCCCAGCGTGCAGCCGAAGCCCTGCGCCGAATCGGCGATCAGCTTCAGCCCGTGCTTCCTCGCGACCGCGGCGATGGCCGGATAGTCCGCCGGCTGGCCGAACAGGTCGACGGCTATCACCGCCCTGGGCGTCAGCCTGCCCTCCCGCTTCACCGCCGCCATGGCGGCGTCAAGCGAGGCGGCGTCCATGTTGTAGGTCGCCGGATCGATGTCCACGAACACCGGCGAGGCGCCCACCAGCGGCATCACCTCCGCCGTCGCGGCGAAGGTGAACGAGGGGCAGAAGACCGCGTCCCCCGGCCCGATCCCCCAGGCCATCAGCGGCAGCACCAGCGCCTCGGTGCCCGAGCCGCAGGACAGCGCGAACGGCGCCTGGCCGAACGCCGCCAGCGCGGCTTCGAATTCGGCGATCTCCGGGCCCATGATGTAGGCGCCGGAGCGGACCACCTTCAGGATTGCGTCTTCCAGCGGTTGGCCCAGTCGCTTGCGCTGCGCCTGCAGGTCGATGAACGGTATCGGCATGGCGCGCTCATGCCACGCGTCGCCCATGCGCGCCAAACACGCTTGTTTTCGGAACATTTCCAGTATCACTGTTCGACAAAGGTGGCGGGCGGGGAAACTGGGGAGAGTTTGCAGATGGCCGCAACGACCGCCAGGGACGCAGGGGCCAGGGCCGGGCGCTTCTACGTCTCGATGGCGGGCGCATGCGCCTTGATCGCTTTTGGCAGCTTCGCCGAGACCTATTGGCTGCAGTTGCCCGCCGGAACCTTCGTGGGCGCGCCGATCATTCATGTCCACGCAGTCCTGTTCTCGGGCTGGACGCTGCTGCTGCTGTCGCAGACCGTGCTGGTGGCCAACGGGCGCCTTGAGCACCATCGCGCGTGGGGCCTGGCCGGCGTCGCGCTGGCGAGCGCCATGGTCTGGGTTGGTCTCGCGACGGCGGTCTACGGTCTCAAGGAGGGACTCGCCCGCGGCCACGGGGACGGCGCGCGCGCGTTCCTGATCGTGCCGGTCACGGCCATCGGGATGTTCGCCGCCTTCTTCGCCGCGGCGATCGCCAATCTCGCTCGCCCGGAGTGGCACAAGCGGCTGATCATGGTGGCGAGCGTCACGATCCTGCAGGCCGCCGTCGCCCGACTGATCTTCGTGCTGAAGACCGGCGGTGGGCCGGGCCAACGGCCGGGTCTCGGCTCGCCGACTGTGGCGCAGGCGCTCGGGCCCGCGCTCCTGGTCGAACTGCTCCTGTTCGCGGGCGTCGCCTACGACTGGCGCACGCGAGGGCGGCCGCATCCCGCGTACCTGATCGGCATCGCCATCACCGCCGCCGTGGCCGTCCTGCGCATACCGGCTAGCGAAACCACCGCCTGGCGCTCGATAGCGGAGTTCTTGGGCGGCTTCGCCTGACCCGGCCCTCTAGATCTGCCGCGTGCGGCCTTCCCAGTAGGGCGCGCGGACCTTGTTGCGCTGGATCTTGCCGGCTTCCGAGCGGGGCAGCTCGGTCACGAAGTCCACCTTCTTCGGGACCTTGAACCCCGGCAGGTTGGCGCGGGCGAAGGCCAGGATTTCCTCGGCCAGCTGCTCCGAGGGCTCGAAGCTCTCCTTCAGCAGGATCACCGCGCGCACCTGCTCGCCCCACTGGTCGTCGGGCGCGCCCACGGTGGCCGAATCCTCCACCGCCTCGTGCTTGATCAGCTCGTTGTCGATCTCCTGCGGGTAGATGTTCACCCCGCCGGAGATGATCGTCTCGGCGTCGCGACCGGTCAGGAAGAGGTACCCGTCCTCGTCGTAGAAGCCCACGTCGCCCAGGGTGAAGTAGTCGCCCACACGGCTCTTTTGCGTCTTCGCCTCGTCCTTGAAGTAGACGAACCCGCCGCCCGGCGGCAGCTGGTGGTAGATGGTCCCCGGCACGCCCGGCGGGCATTCGTTCCCGTGGTCGTCGAGGATCTTGGAGCCCAGCATCGCCGGGCGCTTGCCGACCGAGCCCGGCTTCTTCAGCCACTCGTGGCTGTCGATGGTGAAGCCCGCGCCGCCCTCGGAGCCCGCGTAATACTCGGTCACGATCGGGCCGAACCACTCGATCATCGCCAGCTTCACCTCGGGCGGGCAGGGCGCCGCGCCGTGGATGATGAACTTCACGTGGCTGACGTCGTACTGCGCCTTGACCTCGTCCGGCAGCGCCAGCAGCCGCTGGAACATGATCGGCACCAGGTGCATGTGCGTGACGCGCTTGTCGACGATCGTGCGCAGCGTCGCCTCGCTGTCCCACTTGTCCATGAACACCAGCTGGCAGCCCGCGCCCATGGCCGCGCCCACGTCGAAGGCCAGCGGGGCCGCGTGATAGGCCGGCCCGGCGCACATCTGCACCGAGTGCTCGTCGTAGCCGCGGGCGGCGTACATCGCCTGCATGGCCGCCGCGACCGGCGGGTTGGCGCGGAACACGCCCTTCGGCCGGCCGGTGGTGCCGGAGGTGTACATCATCTGGTTGCCGAGCACGGGGTCGGCGATGTCCGACCCGTCGTGCGCCGCCAGCGCCGCGTCGTAGTCCACGAAGCCCTCGATGGGCCCGCCGATCGCCACCTTCAGCACCAGGTCCGGGCACTGGGCCGCAACCTCGGCCATGCCGGCCACGCGAGCGTCGCCGAACAGCGCCTTGGCTTCGCAGTCATTGACGATGTAGGCGATCTCTTCCGGCGTCAGGTGCCAGTTGACCGGCGTGATGCGCAGGCCGGTGCGCCGCGTCGCGGCCAGCACTTCCACGAACTCGGCGCGGTTGGAGCAGATCAGCGCCACCGCGTCGCCCTTCGTCAGCCCCGCCTCGCGCAGCAGCCGAGCGATGCGGTTGGCGTTGGCGTTGATCTGCCTGTAGCTGCGCGTGCGCCCCGACGGCTCGTGGATGAAGGTCTTGTCGCCATAGGCTTCGGCGAACACCGCCAGCTGCATCCCCACCTGCGCGGCGGCCGCCACCCGCTCGTCCAGGCTCGCGCGCTCTTTCAAATCTTCCATCAGAATTCCTCCCGCGAACTCACCCTGCGGCCCGCAAATTGGTTGGAGGTCCGGGCGGTCGGACAAAATGGTCCGCGCCCCTCAGCCACGCCGAAGGACCTCGCCCGCCAACAAATCACGGCCGGAGCCGGGCGCCAATTCCCTTGAGGAAAGCCGCCGCACCCCGCCCCGCGTCCCGTCGGCTGTGACCGGGGTCACGGGCGCCCCGCGCGCACCGCCGTAAAGCCGCGGTGTCGGCCGGCCCCGGCGTGGGCCGTCCTGGGATCGAGACGCCGGAGGATGCGATGAGCGCCAACACCCTGCAGCTATGCTTGGCCCCGGCGTCCGACGGCGCCCGGGGCCGCCTCGTCTCGGGCCTCTACCGCGGCGTCTTCAGCAACGCCCGCTTCGCCGGGCGCGGACTGCGCGTCAGCCGGCGCATCTTCATGCTGCTCCTCGACCTGGACGAGCTGCCCTTCCTCGATCGCCGGCTCCGCCTCTTCTCGGCGGGCCGCTTCAACCTGACGGGTCTCGACCCGCGCGCGCACGGCGACGGCTCGGCGGCGCCGCTCAAGGCCCAGGTCGAGGCGCTGCTCGCCGCGGCGGAACTGCCGGGCGGCGGGCCGGTGCGCATGCTGTGTCTGCCGCGCCTGCTCGGCGCGGGCGTCGCCCCGCTCACCCTATACTTCTGCCATGCCGCGGACGGGGCGCTGTCGGCGGTGCTCTACGAGTTCGCCACCTGCGCCGGCGAGCGCCAGGCCTGGCTCGTCGAGGCCGCGCCGCAGCGCGACCGCATGATCCGGCAGGCCTGCCCC
>JAGWSE010000400.1 GCA_028869395.1 Alphaproteobacteria bacterium
CCGACAAGCACAAGGTGGCGACGCCCGGGAACTGGAAGCAGGGCGGGGACGTGATCATCGCGCCGTCCGTCAGCAACGAGGAGGCCAAGACCCTCTTCCCCGGCGGCTGGACCGAGCACCGCCCCTATCTGCGCACGACCAGGCAGCCGGCCTGACGGGCCGATCCCGCCCCTTCGGGGGCGGGACCTACTTTCCGGCCGGCGGCGGAACAGCGATGGTGACGCCGCCGGCCAGCATGCCGATCATCCGCCAGCCCGGCGCCTCCTTGGCGAAGGTGACGATGCAGGTCTGCTTCGGCGTCAGGTCGTGGACGCAGACGCGGTGATCGTCCAGGCGCTTCACAAGATCCTCGACCTGGGCCTTGGACGGCGCGCCCCTCAGCGGCGCGCCGGAGCCGGCCTGCACCAGCCGGAAAGCCTGCGGCGAGATCATGTTGTCGAGCGCCAGTTCCGACGGGCCGCCGTCCACCACCAGGTCATCGCGCCGCGCGACCGAGGCGATCTGCTTGCGCAGGTCGGCCCGCAGGGCCGGGCGGTCCAGCAGCGCCTCGAAACCGCCGGCGTTGCCGGTCTGCACCGCCGTCAGTAGCCCCTGGACCGCGGCCATGGCCTGCTTGTCCGGCCTGTCGCCGCACGCCTGCAACGCGACGGCCAGCGCGGTCAGCGCCGCCGCCCGAACCCACCATTTCGTCATGCGGCGGACCATGGCGAGCGCCGCTGCCTGCCGCAACCGCCGAAACGCGCGAATCCCCCGGTAAAATGGAGACATGGCGCCGCGCCGCGGGGGTGCGGACGGTTGCGCCTACCCGGTCCGTCCGCATACTGGTTCCGCGGGGACTTGAGATCTGGGAGCACGCACGTGTCGGAAGAGATTTTCCCGGTTCCGGAGGAATGGGCCGAACGGGCGCTCATGAACGCCCAGGCTTACGAGGCCGCCTGCCGCCGTGTCGAGGACGACCCCAAGGGCTACTGGTCGGACCTCGCCAAGCGCCTCGACTGGGTCAAGTTCCCGACCGAGATCAAGGACGTCTCCTTCAACAAGGCCGACTTCCACATCCGCTGGTACGCCGACGGCGTTCTGAACGTCTCGGTGAACTGCCTCGACCGGCATCTCGCGACCCGCGGCGACCAGGTGGCGATCATCTGGGAAAGCGACGACGGCGAGACCTCCGACACCCTCACCTACCGGCAGCTTCACGCCGAAGTCTGCCGCATGGCCAACGTGCTCAAGGCCAAGGGCGTCAAGAAGGGCGACCGGGTCACCATCTACCTGCCCATGATTCCGGCCGCGGCCGTGGCCATGCTGGCGTGCGCTCGCATTGGCGCGATCCATTCGGTGGTGTTCGGCGGCTTCTCGCCCGACAGCCTCGCCGGTCGCATCCAGGACTGCGACTCCAAGGTGGTCATCACCGCCGACGAAGGGCTGCGCGGGGGCAAGATCGTGCCGCTAAAGCGCAACGTCGACGAGGCGCTGGAGGAGTGCCCCGGGGTGACCGACGTCATCGTCGTGCGCCGTACGCGCGGCGACGTCGCCATGAAGGCCGGCCGCGACGCCTTCTATTCCGATCTGAAGAAGGGTGTCGCCGACACCTGCGATCCCGAGCCGATGAGCGCGGAAGATCCGCTGTTCATCCTCTACACGTCCGGTTCGACGGGAAAACCCAAGGGGGTGCTGCACACCACCGGCGGCTACCTGGTCTGGGCCTCGTGGACACACGAGGTGGTCTTCGACTACCGCCCCGGCGAGGTCTTCTGGTGCTCGGCCGACGTGGGCTGGGTCACCGGCCATTCCTACGTGGTCTATGGCCCGCTCGCGAACGCGGCCACCTCTCTGATGTTCGAAGGCGTGCCCAACTATCCCGACCCGTCGCGCTTCTGGCAGGTCTGCGACAAGCACAAGGTGGAGATCTTCTACACCGCGCCCACCGCGCTGCGGGCGCTGATGCGGGAAAGCGACAGCTGGGTCGAGAAGACCTCGCGCGCCTCGATCCGGCTGCTGGGCACGGTCGGTGAGCCGATCAACCCCGAAGCCTGGCTCTGGTACCACCGCGTCGTCGGCCAGGGCCGCTGCCCGATCGTCGACACTTGGTGGCAGACCGAGACGGGCGCCTGCCTGATGAGCCCGCTTCCGGGCGCGACGCCCCTCAAGCCCGGCTCCTGCACCAAGCCGCTTCCGGGCGTGAAGCCGCAGCTCGTCGACGCCGAGGGCAAGGTGCTCGAAGGGGCGATCAACGGAAACCTTTGCCTGACCGATTCCTGGCCGGGGCAGATGCGCACGGTCTACGGCGACCACGAGCGCTTCTTCGACACCTATTTCTCGACCTATCCCGGCAAGTACTTCACCGGCGACGGCGCCCGCCGCGACGAGGACGGCTACTACTGGATCACCGGCCGCGTGGACGACGTGATCAATGTCTCCGGCCACCGGCTCGGCACCGCCGAGATCGAGAGCGCTCTGGTCGGCCACGAGACGGTCGCCGAGGCCGCGGTCGTCGGCTATCCGCACGAGATCAAGGGCCAGGGCATCTACTGCTACGTGACCCTGAAGGCCGACACACCGGCCTCCGACGCCCTCTCCGCCGATCTGCGCGGCTGGGTGCGGCGCGAGATCGGCCCATTCGCGGCGCCGGACGTGATCCAGTTCGCGCCCGGCCTTCCGAAGACGCGCTCGGGCAAGATCATGCGCCGCATCCTTCGCAAGATCGCCGAGGACGACCTCACCAACCTGGGCGACACCTCCACCTTGGCCGACCCCGCCGTGGTCGAGGACCTGGTGAAGAACCGCGCGGCGCGACGCGGCGAGGAGCATCTGACGGCGGGCGGCCAGAAGCTCTCCGCGCTGGACCTGGAGTCGACTCTGCGCGGCCATGACGACATCCAGGACGCCGCCGTCGTCGGCGTGCCCAGCCCGGGCGGCGAGGACGTTCTCCACGCCTTCGTGCAGCTCGAACCGGACGTGACCGCCACCGACGTGCTCGAGGCCGACATCAAGGGTCGGCTCCGCCGCGAGGTGGGCGCCCACGCCGTGCCGCGCGTGGTGCAGTTCGTCCGCGCCCTGCCCCGGGCCAGGTCGGGCGAGGTGGCCCGCGCCATCCTGCGCCGCATCGCCGAGGGCGACGTGAAGAACCTGGGCGACACCTCGGCGCTGGCCGATCCGGCCGTCGTCGACGAGCTCGTCCGGCAGCGGGCGACGGCGGAAGCCTGATCGGGAGGATTCAGCGTCGGGGCGACGGCCGTGAACGCGGAGCTCCCGCCCGCCTTGCGCGACGCGCTCGCCGAGGCGCTGGAGGGCGTCTCGCGCAAGGCGCTCGCCGAACGCGCCCGGCGCATCTCCGAACGCTACCGCGCTGGCGGCGGCTCGGCCGCGGTCATCCGCGAGCCTGACGACGCGCTCGCCTACGCCCTGGTCCGGCTGCCGGCGACCTACGCCGCCTGCGCCGCGGTGTTTGCGGAAGCGCAGCGGATGACGCCGGGCTTCTCGCCCGCCCGATTGCTGGACGCCGGCTCGGGTCCTGGCGCGGCGAGCTGGGCGGCCGCGCAGGCGTGGCCGGGCCTCGAGACGGTGACCTGGGTCGACGCCAGTGCGCCGTTCCTGGGCCTGGCGGGCCGTCTCGGCCGCCACGGGCCTGCGCCGCTGCGGAGGCCAGACGTGGTCGCCGCCGACCTCGCCGCCGACCGCCCCTGGCCGGAGGCGGACCTCGTCGTGGCGAGCTACGCCGTGGCCGAGTTGCCCGACCTCCAGCAGGGCCCCGTCGTCCGTCGCCTCTGGGCCGCCTGCCGCGGCGTGCTTGCGCTGATCGAGCCCGGCACGCCGGCCGGCTATGCGCGCCTGATGGCCGCGCGCGAGGCTCTCATCGCCGAGGGCGCCGAGATCCTGGCCCCCTGCCCGCACGCCCAGCCCTGTCCCCTCGAGAGCCCCGACTGGTGCCACTTCAGCGTCCGCTTGCCCCGCAGCCGCGATCACCGGCTGGTCAAGACAGGCGAGACCCCCTTCGAGGACGAGAAGTTCGCCTACCTCATCGCCGCGCGCCCAGGCATCGCCGCCGCCATGCGCCAGCCGCGCGTGCTGGCGCATCCGCAAGGCGGCAAGGGCGGGGCGGTGTTCAAGCTCTGCGGACCGCAGGGGCTCGAGTCCCGCGCCGTTCCCCGGCGCAACAAGGCCGGCTTCGCCCGGACCCGACGGCTCGGATGGGGCGACGTCTTTCCGGGCGAGTGACTATTCGCCGTCCTGACCGCGGGCGACGTCCTCTTCCTCCTCATCGGCCGGTGGGCCCTGGATCAGTCCAACCACGGCGGTCGCCACGGCGGCGCCGATCAGGGGCCCGGCCACATAGATCCACTGATCGGCCAGCCGACCGCTCAGCAGAGCCGGTCCCAGGGAGCGGGCCGGGTTCATCGAGGCGCCGCTCATCGGGCGCGAGAACAGATCACAGAGCGCGATCGTGCCCCCCACCGCAAGCGCCGCGTTCTGGCCGAGCACCCGGAAGCGGGAGGCCGTCGAAAGGATCACGAGGCAGAGCAGGAAGGTGAGCACGACCTCGAAGCCGAACCCCGCGAGCACGCCGTGGTGCGGCGTGGTCAGCCCCGGCGCGATGTCGCCCGCCAGCAGCATCAGCAGGCCCGCGGCGATCATCGCGCCTGCGAACTGCGCTGCGATGTAGAGCGGCACGCGCCGCCACGGGAACACCCGCCTGAGCGCGAACGCGGTGGTCACGGCCGGATTGAAGTGCGCGCCCGAGGCGTTCCCGAGCGAATAGATCATCGCCATGATGACGAGGCCTGTCGCGAGCGAGCGGCCGACCGCCGTCACGTCATGGCCCGCATCTGCGGCCTGGATGGCGCCGCCGCCGCAATCGACGAGCACCAGGGCGAACGTGCCCGTCACTTCCGCCGCGAGCGAGCGCCACAGCGGCGGGTCCCTGTTCGATTTGCCGTGCTTGCGATCCGCCATCCTGCGCGTCGTGAGAAGCGCCGCCGTCGCGGCGGTGTCGTAAAAGCGTGACGCGGCCGTGAGGTTGCGAACCGGGCGGGGTTTCCCGCGGCGCGCGCGGTGCTAAGGGTGGCGCCTTCGACGTTCGGGATCGCGTCCATGCTTCGCCAGTTCCTGGCCGCCCTCGGCCTATCGGTCAGCCTCGCCCTGGTTCCCGCCGCCCGCGCGGCGCCCGCGCCGAAGGCGCCGCCGCCCAAGGTGCAGGTCCCGCCGATCCCCTTCCAGACCTACCGGCTTCCGAACGGCCTCCTGGTCATCACCTCGCTCGACCGCACGACCCCCAACGTCTCCGTGCAGGTCTGGTACGGCGTCGGCTCGAAGAACGACCCCAGGGGCCGCTCCGGCTTCGCCCACCTGTTCGAGCACCTGATGTTCAAGGCGACGAAGGATCTGCCGCCGGAGAGCTTCGACCGGCTCACCGAGGACGTGGGCGGCTTCAACAACGCCTCCACCTACGACGACTTCACCAACTACTACGAGGTGATCCCCGCCAACCACCTGCAGCGGCTGATCTGGGCCGAATCCGAGCGGATGGGCTCGCTGGTCGTCGATCCCGCGAACTTCAAGTCCGAGCGCGCCGTGGTCGAGGAGGAGCTGCGCCAGCGCGTCCTGGCCTCCCCCTACGGGCGGCTGTTCTCGCTCGACGTGCCGGAGGCCACCTACAAGGTGCACCCGTACCATCGCCCCGGTATCGGCTCGATCGCCGACCTCGAGGCGGCGACCCTGGACGATGTCCGCCAGTTCCACGAGACCTTCTACCGGCCCTCGGACGCCGCCCTGATCGTGGTCGGCAACTTCGATCCCGCCCAGCTGCATGCCTGGGTGCAGAGGTATTTCGGCCCCCTGAAGAATCCGCCGACGCCGATGCCGAAGGTCACCGCCGTCGAGCCGCCCCGCAGGGGTCCCGGCGTGTTCAACGGCTATGGCCCGAACGTGCCGCTGCCGGCGCTCGCCATCACCTGGCTGGGCCCGAGCGCGCGCAGCCCCGACGCGCCGGCGCTGCAGGTGCTGGACGCCATCCTGTCGGCCGGAAAGTCGTCGCGCCTCTACGACAGCCTCGTCTACCGCCAGCGGATCGCCACCGAGGTGTTCTCCAACGCCGACCTGCCGCAGCAGCCCGGCAACTTCATGGTGGGCGCGATCATGGCCTCGGGCCACACCCTGGCCGAGGGCGAGAAGGCCCTGCTGACCCAGGTCCAGCGCCTGCGCGCGGCGCCGCCCACCGCGGCCGAACTGGCGGCGGCCAAGAACCAGCTGATCGCCGGCAAGCTCCGCGACCGCGAGACCATCGAGGGCCGCGGCTTCGCGCTGGGCTATGCGCTGCGCATCGAAGGCAGCCCCGCCAAGGCCAACACCGACCTGACCGCCATCGAGAACGTGACCGCCACCGACGTCCAGCGCGTCGCCCAGAAGTACCTCGATCCCGACACGCGCATGACCATCAACTACCGGCCCGACAGCGAGCGGCCCAAGGGCGAGGCCGCGCCGGCGCCCACGCCGCCGCCCAGGCGGGTGGTCAAGTACACCGGCCCGGTCTTCAGGCTGCTGCCGCCGGACGAGCGCCAGAAGCCGCCGCCGATCGGCGCGCCGATCCGTCCGATCCTCCCGCACCCGGCCGAGCGGACGCTCGCCAACGGCCTTCGCGTGATCGTCGCGAAGTCCTCCGACCTGCCGCTGGTCACCGCGGACCTGACGATCAAGACCGGCGGCTGGGCCGATCCGCCGGGCCTCGCCGGCGACGTCGCGATGACTGCCGACATGCTCACCGAGGGCACCACGACCCGCTCCGCGCCGGAGGTGGCCCGCGCGGTCGAGGCGCTCGGCGCGAACCTCGATTCCGGCGCCAGCCTTGAGGCCGCCTCGGTCACCCTGAACGTCATGACCGACAAGCTCGACGCGGCCATGCCGATCATGGCCGACGTGACCAAGAACCCGGTCTTCGCGCCCGACGAACTGTCGCGTCAGCGGCAGTTGGCCCTGGACTCGCTGCGCGTCGCCTACCAGGAGCCCGGCCAGCTCGCGAGCTTCGCCGCGGCCCCGCTGATCTTCGCGGGCACCCCCTTCGGCCATGTGGCGAGCGGCACGCCGGAATCCCTGGTGAAGATCACCCCTGCGGACCTGCAGGCCGTCCACAAGGAATGGTTCCGGCCCGACAACGCGATCCTGGTGTTCACCGGCGACATCGCCCCGGCGCAGGCCTTCGCGCTCGCCCAGAAGTGGTTCGGCGACTGGGCGCGCCCGGCGACGCCGCTTCCGCCCACGCCGGTCATCCGGCCCGATCCGACCCCCAGGGCGATCGCCATCGACCTCCCCGGCACCGCGCAGGCTTCGGTCAATGTGGTGAAGCTGGGCATCCCCCGCTCCGATCCGGACTATTACGCCGGCATCGTCGCCAACACGGTGCTCGGCGGCGGCTATTCGGCGCGGCTCAACGAGGAGATCCGCATCAAGCGGGGCCTGTCGTACGGCGCCAGCTCGGGGCTCTCCGCGGACCGCACCACGGGCTCCTTCCGGGCCACCGCCCAGACCCGCAACGAGGCGGCGCCCCAGGTGCTCGACCTGATCGAGACCGAAATGCAGAAGCTCGGCCAGGCGCCCCCCGGCGCGGAGGAGCTCAAGGCCCGCAAGTCGGTGCTCGTCGGCTCCTACGGTCGCGAGCTCGCCACCACGGGCGGGCTGGCCGACATCCTGGGGCTCTACGCCCTCTACGGCATCCCGCTGGACGAGATCACCCGCTACACCGACCAGGTGGAGGGTGTGACGCCCGCCGAGGTGCAGGCGTTTGCGGCCAAGATGCTCAGCCCGGTGGGGGCCAGCGTCATAGTCGCGGGCGACGCCAGGCAGTTCACCGCGGGACTGAAGGCGAAGCTACCGAACCTGCAGGTGATCCCGGCCGCCCAGCTCGACCTCGACTCGCCCACGCTGACGAAGCCCGCGAGGTGAGGTCCTCTCCCCGCTCAGCGGGGAGGGCTCGCCGCGCTGGCCCACCGCGACAGCTCGCGCTCGCGGCCCATCAGGGCCAGGCCGGCGGCGATGGATTCCAGCTCCGCGCCCGTCTCGATCCGCTCGGGCGGGAACCGCCGCCGGAAGATCGAGCGCACTGCCGGCACCAGCGAGGAGCCGCCGGTCAGGAACACCCGGTCGATCTGGCCCGGCGCCAGGCCCGCGTCGGCCAGCGCACGGTCGACGGCGGCCTCGATCTCGCCGAGCTCGGGTGCGATCCAGCTTTCGAACTCGCTCCGCGCCACCTCGCGCACGATGCGGATCGAGCCCGCCTCGAAGCGGAACTCGGCGCGCTCGTCCGCCGACAGGGCCTCCTTCAGGCGCGAGACCGCGCGGTAGAGGACGTAGCCGTAGTTCTCGTCCAGGGTCTCGATCAGCCGGCCGATCTTCGCCGGCTCGACCGCCTCCCGCAGCAGGGCGCGGATCTCGCGCATGTCGCGGCTCGCGCGCATCAGCGCGAGCTGGTCCCAGCGGGCGAAAGCTGAAAAGTATCGATTTGGAACCGGCAATACCTTGCCGTAGCTCTGGTAGCTCGACCCCTTGCCCAGCTCGGGCGAGACCAGCCGGTCGATGATCCGGTAGTCGAACGCATCGCCGGCGACCCCGACGCCGGCCCGGCCCAGCGGCGTCGAGCGCATCTCGCCGGCTTCGCGCTCGAAGCGGATGATCGAGAAATCCGAGGTGCCGCCGCCGAAGTCGCCGACCAGCACGGTGGCGTCCCGCTCCAGCGCGCGGGCGAAGAAGAAGGCCGCGCCCACCGGCTCGTAGGCGTAGACGATCTCGGAGAAACCCAGCCGGGCGAAGGCCGTCTCGTAGCGCGACAGCGCCAGCGGCTCGGAGGGGTGCGCTCCGGCGAAGGTCACCGGCCGCCCCACGATGACGCGCGCCGGCAGCTCGGCCATCTCGGCCCCGGCGTAGTCCCGCAGTTTGAGCAAGAAGGCCGAAAGCAGGTCCTCGAACCGGTACCGGCGGCCCAGGATCTGGGTTTCGGTGAAGCTTTCCGAGGCGGCGAACATCTTGAAGGACTGGATGAACCGCGTCTCGACAGGATCCTCCACATAGGCCTCGATCGCCCAGGGGCCGGCCGCCACGGCGCGCTCGCTCGGCCGCTCCGGCGGGGCGTGAAAGGACAGGCAGCTGCGGAAGGCGAACAGGTCGGCCTCCGGCGCGCCGCCGCCGCCGCCCGCCTCCAGGGAATTCGGCGCCGGGAAGCGGACCAGATGCGCCGGTCCCTCCGACGCCGCCAGGGCCACCACGGTGTTGGTCGTACCGAAGTCGATGCCCAGGCTGAACGGCGAACTCATCGAAAACGCTCCTCGAGGTCGGGGGCGGGCGGCGATCGTCCGCTCCCCCGAGGCGCGCGACCGGCTAGTTCGAAGGGCGGATCCGCACCCGCATCAGCTTTCAGCCTCCATCAACGGACGGTCGTAGGCGCAGACGGTGGCCATCTGCAGGATCTTCGACACCGAGGCCGAGAGGGGGCAGATCTGCACCGCGTGCTCGAGTCCCAGCAGGATCGGCCCGATCACGGTCGCGCCGCCGAGCGTCTTCATCAGCTGGGTCGAGATGGTCGCGGAATGGATCGCCGGCATGATCAGCACATTGGCGGGGCCCGAGAGCCGCATGAAGGGGAAGTTCGCGCGACCCTCGCGTTCCAGCGCCAGGTCCGGCGGCATCTCGCCCTCGTACTCGAAGTCGACGTCCATGGAATCGAGCAGGGCCACGGCCTCGCGCACCTTCTCCGAGCGCTCGCCCATGGGGTTGCCGAAGGTGGAGTAGCTCATGAAGGCCACGCGCGGCGTATAGCCCAGCGTGCGCACCGCGCCGGCCGCTTCGCAGGCGATCTCCGCCAGGTCCGCCGCCTCCGGCATCTCGGTCACGTTGGTGTCGGCGATGAAGATGGTGCGGCCCTTCGCCAGCACCACGCTCATGCCCAGCACGCGGCCCCCCGGCGCGGGATCGATCACCCGCGTGACCTCCTCCAGCACCTGGTCGAAGGCGCGCGTCACGCCGGTGACCATGCCGTCAGCGCGCCCCAGCGCCACCATGGAGGCGGCGAAGGAGTTGCGGTCCTGATTGATCAGCCGCTGCACGTCGCGCCGCAGATAGCCCTCCCGCTGCAGGCGCGCGTAGAGGTGGTCCACGAAGGTGTCGTTCCAGTGCGACAGCCGGGCGTTGATGATCTCCAGCTTCGCCTCGGCGGGGTCGAGGCCCACGAGGCGCATGTTCTCGTGCACCAGCTCCTCGCGCCCGACCAGGATCGCATCGCCCAGGCCGCCCGACTGGAAGGCGTAGGCGGCGCGGATGACCGCCGGCTCCTCACCCTCGGCGAAGACGATCCGTCGCCGGGGCTGCGCCAGCACCGCGCCCTGCAGCTTCTGCAGGAAGGCCGCGGTGGGATCGAGCCGCTGCGCGAGCGCCGCGCGATAGGCGTCCATGTCCTCGATCGGCCGGCGCGCCACGCCGGTGTCCATGGCGGCCTTGGCCACGAACGGCGGGATGTAGGAGATCAGCCGCGGGTCGAAGGGCGTGGGGATGATGTACTCGGGCCCGAACTTCAGCGTCGCGCCATGGTAGGCGGCCGCCACCTCGTCGGGCACGTCCTCGCGGGCCAGCTGCGCCAGCGCCTCGGCGCAGGCGATCTTCATCTCCATGTTCACCCGCCGCGCGCGCACGTCGAGGGCGCCTCGGAAGATGTAGGGGAACCCCAGGACGTTGTTCACCTGGTTGGGATAATCCGAGCGGCCGGTGGCCACGATGGCGTCGGGCCGGACCTTGAAGACCTCCTCCGGGGTGATCTCCGGGTCGGGGTTGGCCATGGCGAAGATGATCGGCTTGGCCGCCATGGTCTTCACCAGCTCGCTGGTCAGCGCGCCCTTGACCGAGAGGCCCAGGAACACGTCGGCGCCCTTCAGCGCGTCGGCCAGCGTCCGCGCGTCGGTCTCCACCGCGTGCGCGCTCTTCCACTGGTTCATGTCGTTCGCCCGGCCGCGATAGATCACGCCCTTGGAATCGCAGGCGATCACGTTGCCGGGCGAGACGCCCATCGCCTTGATCAGGTCAAGGGTGGCGATGCCGGCGGCGCCCGCCCCGTTCAGCACCACCTTGATCTTGGAGATGTCGCGGCCGGTGATGGCGCAGGCGTTGATCAGCCCGGCGGCCGAGATGATGGCGGTGCCGTGCTGGTCGTCGTGGAAGACCGGGATGTCCAGGAGCTCCTGCAGCTCCGTCTCGATGCGGAAGCACTCCGGGCTTTTGATATCCTCCAGGTTGATGCCCCCGAAGGTCGGCCCGATGTTCTTCACGACCGTGATGATCTCGTCCGGATCGGTCGCCGAGACCTCGATGTCGATGGCGTCCACATCGGCGAAGCGCTTGAAAAGGACCCCCTTGCCCTCCATCACCGGCTTCGAGGCGAGCGCGCCCAGCGCACCCAGGCCCAGGATGGCCGTGCCGTTGGAGATCACCGCCACCAGGTTGCCCTTGGAGGTGTACTCGTAGGCGTCGTCCGGGTTCTTGGCGATCGCCAGCACCGGCACCGCGACGCCCGGCGAATAGGCGAGCGACAGGTCGCGCTGCGTCGCCATCGGCTTGGTCGCCGCGATGGCGATCTTGCCCGGCGTCGGCTCGCGGTGGAACGCGAGGGCTTCCTCGTCGGTGAAGGTGCGTTTCTCGGAGTCGCTCATGGCGGCCCGGGTCCTCGTCGCAGGCGGCAGGACGGCCACCTATAGAGAGCGGCGGAATTCCGAACAACCTCACTATGTGAGAAGCGACGGCCATTGACCCCGCCGTCTCCCTCGCGAGACTAACGCTGGTCATGTCGTCGCCGGGGGAGGCGCAGCTTGCCAGAGCCGCTGAAGATCGCGATCGCCGGCGCGCTCGGCCGCATGGGCCAGGCCGTGGCGCGACTGGCCGCGTCCGACCCGGGCCTTCGGGTCGCCGCCCGCTTCGACCGGCCGGGCGCGGAGGCGGACGGCCTGGTCGGCCAGGACACCGCCCTGGCGTCCGCCGACGTGGTCATCGATTTCACCAACCCGGCCGCCTCGGCGCAGCTTGCGACCGCCGCGGCGGCCCGCGGCGGCCCCGCCCTGGTGATCGGCTCGACCGGCTGGGACGAGGCGCAGCTCGCGCCGGTCGAGGCGGCCGCCCGGAAGGTCGCCATTGTCCGCGCCGGCAACTTCTCCCTCGGCGTGAACATCCTCATGGGCCTGGTGGAGCAGGCCGCGCGGCTGCTGCCCGCCGAGGTCTACGACGTCGAGGTGTTCGAGGCGCACCATCGCCTCAAGCTGGACGCCCCCTCCGGGACCGCGCTGATGCTGGGCGAGGCTGCGGCCGAGGGGCGGGGCGTCGGGCTCACCCAGGTCATGCGCCGTGCGCGCGACGGGATCACCGGCGAGCGGCCGGTGGGCGAGATCGGGTTCTCGGTCATGCGCGCCGGCGGCATCGTCGGCGAGCATTCGGTGGTGTTCGCCTCCGACGAGGAGATCCTGACGCTCTCGCACTCCGGGCGCGACCGGGGCCTGTTCGCCCGCGGCGCGCTCGCCGCCGCCCGCTGGGTCGCGGGCCGGCCGCCCGGGCTGTACGACATGCGCGACGTGCTCGGCTTCTCGAAGAAGGGCTAGGGTCATGGCCGACATCCTCGACCTCGACGCGACCGGCCAGCTCCTGGCGCTCTCCGGCGGCCGCGTCTCGGCGGTGGAGCTGCTGAAGGCCGCGCTCGCCCGGCACGATCAGACGCACGAGGTCTTCAACGCCGTGGTCATGGCCGATCCGGAGCGGGCGCTCGAGCGCGCCCGCGCCGTCGACGACCTGCGCGCCAAGGGCGATGCGACAGGCGCGCTCGCGGGCCTGCCGATGACGGTGAAGGACACCTTCGACGTGGCCGGCATGCCGGCCTCGTCCGGGCTTGAGGCCCTGCGCCGCCGACAGGCCGAAGACGCCACCGCGGTCGCCCGGGCCCGCGGCGCCGGCGCGGTCGTCTGGGGCAAGACCAACACACCGGTGATGGCCGGCGACTGGCAGACCTTCAACGATCTCTACGGAACAACCAACAACCCCTGGGACGGGGCCCGCACCTGCGGCGGCTCCTCCGGCGGCGCGGCCGTGGCGCTGGCCACCGGGGTCACCGCGCTGGAGATCGGCTCCGACATTGGCGGCTCGCTGCGCGTGCCGGCCAGCTTCTGCGGCGTCTTCTCCCACAAGCCGACCTGGGGGATCGTGCCCCAGCACGGCCATGTGCCGCCCCGGCCCGGCTCCTGGGTCGAGCGCGACCTGAACGTCGTGGGGCCGATGGCCCGCTCCGCCCGCGACCTGCGCCTGCTGCTCTCGATCCTCGCGGGCGGCGCGGTCGCGCCCAAGGCGGCGCCCGCCGACCTCAGGTCCGCGCGCATCGCGCTGTGGGTCGACGAGCCGTCCTTCCCGCTGGATCCCGAGGTCCGGGCCGCCGTGGAACGCCTGGGAACCGCGCTGGCCGCGGCGGGCGTCCAGGTGACGCCGATCCCCAGCCCGCTCGACATGCGGGCGCTGATGGGCGCCTACCACACCCTGCTGGGCGGGCTTCTCGCCGAGGATCTGCCGCCCGCCGTGCAGCGTCAGATGCAGCGGATGCGGCCCTTCGCCAGGCTCGCCATGAAGCGCGGCGCGGGCCCACTCTCCCCGGCCGCCATGGCGCTCGCCTACACCGCCACCCACCGGGAATGGATGGAGGCCGACGCGGTCCGCTGCCGCCTGCGCCACGAGATCGCGGGCCTGTTCGACAAGTACGACGCCATCCTCGCTCCGATCGCGCCTGTCCCGGCCTTTCCGCACGACCACAGGCCCTTCCAGTCGCGCTCGCTCAAGCTGTCGAGCGGCGAGACCATCGCCTACAACGCGATGCTCAACTGGATCGGGCTGGCGACCGCGCTCGGCCACCCGGCGAGCGTCGTGCCGGCCGGGCGCACCCCGGGGGGCCTGCCGGTAGGGGCCCAGCTCATCGGTCCCTGGGGCGGCGACGGCCGCACGCTGGCGCTCGCTCAGGCGATCGACGAGGAGATCGGCGGGTTCGTCGCGCCGGCGCCTGCGCCCGCGGTTCCAGCCTAGCCGCCCCAGGCCTTGTCGAGCGCGCCCTGCAGGTCGCCGCCGACGCCGCGGCGGACTAGCGAAAGCCCGTCCAGCTCCACCTTCGATCCGCGCAGGAAGCGGTGGTGGAGGGTGTATCCGAGGTCGTAGATCGACCGGTCGGTCCGGGTCTCGCCGGCTTCGACGTAGGTGGTGACGATGCCCACCGGCAGTCGCGCCTCGGCTCCGTCCGCGCCGCGCCCGTGGGCGGTGTCCTTCAGACCCGCCTCGAACCAGGCAAGGTCGATCCGCGGATTGCCGGTGGTCTCGACCGGCGCGCGGCGGACCGAGGCGGGGAAGATCACCGTCTGGGTCTGGATCACCTGGTCGGCGCGCGCGGGAGCCAGCCGGATGCGTCCGTCGTCGACCACGTGGCCGGTGAGAAGGAAGGTTCGGCGAAGCGCCGCCTGCTGCGTGTCCGCCGCCTGGGTTCGCGCGGCGACGGCGCGGTCGCTCTGCTCCTGCACGCGCTGGCGGTGATTGTCCCACCAGCCGGCGGCGGCCACCACCAGCGCCAGGATGCCCACCACCTCGGCCAGCGTCAGCCAGCGCAGCCTCGGTCCTCGTCGCGGCCGCTTCGGCGGGTGGGGGTCCTCAGGGTTCAAGCGGACGATCCGGCGCGGGCGGGCCTATTCGGACTGGCCTTCGCCGCCACCCTGGGCGCCGGGCTTCGCCGGCGCGGCCGCGGGGGTGACTTGGCCCTTGGCCCTGGCTTCGGCCGCCTGTTTGTCCTTGGCCCGGGCGCCGGCCAGCATGTCGGGCAGGGCGTAGTTGCCTTCGTGGCAGGCGTATTCGTAGAGCTGGCCTTTCAGCGGGTGGAACTCGTACTCGCCGCCCCACGGCTTGGCCCACATGGTCGGGTCCTCCACGGTGAAGGAATAGTAGAGCCGGTCCGGGCCGACGCGCCGGAAGCGCTCAGTCACCTTCAGGTGCTTCCACGAGCCGAAGAAGGCCTCGGCCTTGGGGATGTTGGTCGTCTCCACCACCAGGGTGTCGCCGTCCCACCAGCCGATGGAATCGCCGAACCAGGGGCGCACGTCGTCCGCCCGGTGCTTCGCGTTGAGCCGGATGATCCGCATGTCGTGGACCATCTCGACGTCGATGGCCACGTACTCCGGGGTTTGGATGATCTGGTAGTCGTTGTTGTAGAAGCCGTTGGGGAACATCGGCGGCCCGGCGTTGCGGCCGAAGCTGATGATGCAGCGCTCGCCCAGCGACCGCGTCGCATAGGAATCGAACGAGCCCAGTCCGCCGCGGTAGGGGCGGGCCATGGCCGCAGCGTTGATCGGCTTCGGCGGCCGGCCGTCGATGGTGGTGATCAGCGAGGTGCGTGGCTGGCCGTTCACCCGCATCACCGAGCGGCCGGGATCGAGCCAGCCGATGTTGTAGCCGCCGACCGCCCCGCCGGCCGCGGCGAAGTCCGCCCGGACTTTCTGGTCCTGGCCGGCGTTCACCGGCGCGTTGGGATCGGTCGGCTTGTCGCCTTCGGCGAACTCGCGGGCCATCTCCGCCTCGTCGGCCTTCACCGCCGCCTCGGGCATGATCAGCTGGTCTCCGAACTTCGGGTTCCGGATCATCGGCGTGAGGGTGGCGTTGCTCCAGTTCCCGGAGATGTCCGGCTGGCCGAAGCTGTTGCGCGGCGCGCGATAGGCTTGCGCGGTCTTCGCGGGAGCTTTGGCCGGCGCGGCGGCGAGCGCCAGGGGCGCGGCGCACAGGGCTGTGCTCAAGGCGAGTAGGGCCAGGCGGTTCACGGTTTCAGCTCCCCGAAATGTCTCGAATAGGCGCAAGTATGGCGCTGTTTTTATGCCCCAATCCTACGGCCGGTATGTCGACCCAGCAATCATCGCGAACGCCGTGCGATGAAGCGCAGCTTCTGCGGACGCGCTGACATATCGCTGCAACCTGTGCATTCTAGGTCGGCTGGACGAGAGCAGATCGCCGTCCAGGTGGGGGGAAACGGTGTCGTCATTGAAGTCGGGCCTGATCGGCCTCGCGCTGGCCGTCGCCGCGGCGGCGCCGGCCGGCCTCGCGGCGCAGGCCCAGCCGGCGGCCGCCCCCTCGGGCCAGGCCGTCTTCGAAAGCCGCTGCAAGGCCTGCCACGACCCGGCTATCGACCGCGCGCCCGGCAAGGCGGAGCTGGCGCTCCGGCCGCAGGGGGACATCGTTCAGGCGCTGACCAACGGCCTGATGGCGCCCATGGCCCAGGGCCTGTCGAGCGCCGACATCCAGGCCGTGGCGGCTTATCTGAGTCCGGTCGGCGCCGGGGGGGCGCCGCACGCGCAGGGCGCGCCCGTTCGCGAGGGCCTGCGGATGCGTGCGCCGATGGGGCCGGCCGGCGTCGATCCCATGTGCGCCGCCAACCCGCCGATCCGCGCCCTACCCGGCGACTGGCCGACCATGGGCCTCGACGATTCGGCCACCCGCTTCCAGCGTCGCCCCGGCCTGTCGCGGGCGCAGATTCCACGCCTGAAGCTGAAGTGGGCCTTCTCCATGAGCGGCGGCGGCCAGCCCGTCGTCGTCGGCGACTGGCTCTTCGTCACCAACCAGTCGGGCGTCTTCTATGCGCTGGATGCGAAGACCGGCTGCGTCCACTGGCGGCTCACGGACCTGCCGGCGCGGACCACGCCCATCGTCATGCGCTCGACGATCTCGCCCTCCGGCTGGCTCGCCGTCGTGGGCGAGAGCGACCGGATCGTCCGCGCCCTCGACGCCCAGACCGGCAAGGAGATCTGGCGCAGCGCCCAGCTCGAAGCCCACCCGATCTCGCTGCTGACCGGCTCGCCGGTGGTGGCGGGCGACACCCTGCTGGTGCCGATCTCCTCGCTGGAGGAGGCGGCGGCCATGAGCAAGGCCTATCCCTGCTGCACTTTCCGCGGATCTCTGGCGGCGCTGGACCTCAGGACCGGCAAGCTCCGGTGGAAGACCTACACCATCACCGAGCCGCTGGCCGCGATCGGCGAGAAGCCGGGCGGGGCGAAGCTGCAGGGCCCCGCCGGCGCGGCCATCTGGGGGGCGCCGTCGGTGGATCCGAAGCGCGGCCTCGTCTACGTGGTCACCGGCGACAGCTACACCAAGGCCGAGACCTCGGGCTCCGACTCCATCTTCGCCATCGAGCTGGAGACCGGCAAGGTCCGCTGGCGCAGGCAGGTGACGCGGCACGACAACTTCGTCATGGGCTGCGGGCCCAGGTCGGCGACCGGCAACTGTCCGGACCCGCTCGGCCCCGACTACGACTTCGGCGCGACGCCGGTGCTCGCCAAGCTGAAGGGCGGAGGCCAGGTGCTGGTCGCGGGCCAGAAGTCCGGCCTGGTCTATGGCCTTGATCCGGCCACCGGCGCGCTGCTCTGGAAGACGGCGGTCGGGATGGGCTCGGCCCTGGGCGGCGTCGAGTGGGGCATCGGCGCTGACGACCACCGCGTCTACGTGCCGATCTCGGACATCGTGCGACTGTTCCCGGGCCCGGGACACGCGCCCGACGGCAAGCCCGGCCTCTATGCGCTGGATCCCGCGAACGGCGCCTTCGTGTGGCGGGCGCCGGCGCCGCAGGCGCCGTGCCACTACGCCTCGAAGGGACGCGTGCCGTTCTGCATCCGCTCGCAATCGGCCGCGCCGGCGGTGATGCCGGGGGCGGTGTTCGAGGGCGGCCTCGACGGCTGGTTCCGCGCCTACGACTCGGCGAGCGGCAAGGTGCTCTGGGCCTATTCCACGACCGCCCAGACCTACGACACCCTCAACCAGATCAAGGACCAGCCGGGCGGCGGCATCGACGGCATGGGCCCCACCATCGCCCACGGCATGGTCTACGTGATGAGCGGCCACAACGGGGCCGCGGGCATCGGCGGCAACGGCGTCAACGTGCTCCTCGCCTTCTCCGTGGACGGCCGGTAGCCGCCCCTCAGATCAGGACCGCCACGATCGCCGCCAGCACGAGGGCGGCCGCCACTCCGATCAGGATGGGGATGAGATAGGGCGTCCTCACGCCCTCGCCGTCCGGCTGCAGCTCGGGCGAGGCGGCGTTCTCGTGGGCCGAGCGCGTCGGCGCCGTATCCTCCTGGCGGATGTCGCGGGCGACGAGGTCCGGCGCGGGCTGCACGCCGGAGGCCTCCTCGTCGGTGCCCAGCGGCGAGGCGGCGGGATCGAAGCCGCCGACCTTGTCGCCTTCGCGTCCGGCGTCGATGTCGCCCTTCAGCTGGGCGGGATTGGCGCGCCGCCGGGGCGCGTCGCGCGGGTCCTGACCGGGGTCGTTGTGGAGCGTCATGCTCCTCTAAACCCGCGGACGCGCCTCCCGGCTCCGACGCTGGCGCTTGCGCCTCAGGCGGCGGCCCGGCGGCTGGCCAGCCACTGGTCGCCCACCCGGTTCAGCACCTCCAGCGGCACGCGCCCGTTGGCGAGCACCATGTCGTGGAAGTCCTTGATCGCGAAGCGCGGGCCCAGCGCCGCCTTGGCCTTCGCCCGCAGCCCGACGATCTCCGTGTGGCCGAGCTTGTAGCTGCAGGCCTGCCCCGGGCTCACGCAATAGCGCTCGACCTCGCGGGCCGCGAAGCCCGGCGCCTCGCCTTCCTGGTCCACGAAGTACCGGATCGCCTGCTCCCGCGACCAGCGCATGTGGTGGATGCCGGTGTCGACCACCAGACGGTTGGCGCGGAACAGCTGGAACTTCAGATAGCCGATGCGGCCCAGCGGATCGTGGTCGTAGACGCCCAGCTCGTCGGCGAGCTGCTCGGCGTAGAGCGCCCACCCCTCGGCATAGGCCGAAAAGCTGATCGTCTTGCGCAGCAGCGACAGGTTCGGGTTCGACAGCGACAGCCCGCCCTCCAGCTGGTGGCCGGGCAGGCCCTCGTGGAAGATGGTCGTGGCCAGGCAGAACTTCGGCCACTCGGCGGTGTCGTGCAGGTTGAAGTAGACGATCCCCGGCCGCGAGCCGTCCAGCGCCGGCGGCTGGGAGAAGGCCGAGGCCGCGCCCGCTTCCGTCTGCGGCGGCACGCGCCGCACCTCGAACTTGTAGGGCGGCAGGCGCGAGAAGGCCTTGGGCAGCAGGGTCTCGATCTGCGCCAGCCGGCGGTTGCAGTAGGCGATCGCCTCGACCTTGCCGGCGTCGGTGTCGGGATAGAGCTGGCTCGGGTCGTGGTAGAGCGCGGTCATCCGCTCGGCGATGGTCCCCTTGGTCATGCCCTGCTGCCTGAGCAGACCGTCCACCCGCCCCGAGAGCTCGCGGGCCTGCTCGAGACCGATCCTGTGCACCTCTTCCGGCGTGTAGGACGTGGTCGTCGTGTCGTGCAGCGCGGCCTGGTAGAAAGCGGCCCCTTCCGGGAATTGCCACACGCCCGCATCGTGCCGGGCGCCCGCGCGGGCCTTCCGCACCTGGGCGATCTGGCGGTCCAGCGCCGGCCCGATCCGCTCGTCGTAGATCCGGGCCGCCTGCGCCGCATAGCTCGCCGGCAGGCCCTTGGCCGCGGCGCGCCGGGCGATCGAGGTGACCACCAGGTTGTCGGAGGCCTTGGCGGTGCGCGTCTTGCCGAGCTGGTCCAGGGTCAGGTCGCAGATGAAGTCG
>JAGWSE010000401.1 GCA_028869395.1 Alphaproteobacteria bacterium
CCGAGATCGCCGCCGGGGATCTGCAGAAGGCGCGCGAGGAGATGGGCGACGTGCTGTTCGTGGTGGCCAACCTCGCCCGCACGCTGGACGTGGACCCGGAAGACGCGCTCCGGTCGACCAACGCCAAGTTCGGCCGCCGGTTCCGATATATCGAATCCCGCCTTGCGGAGCGCGGAAAGACGCCGGCGCAGTCCGACCTCGCCGAGATGGACGCCCTCTGGGACGAGATTCGCGCCAAGGACAAGCACGGCTGATCCGCTGGAGAAGATTGCGGACCGGGCGGCGGGCTCACCCGCCCCTGACCTGCGCCTGCGGGAACAGCTGCTCGAACTGGCCCAGCGCCTGAGGCGACAGGCTGACCTCCAGCCGGACGGAGCCATCGTGGGCGTCGTCGCGCTCGACCACCCGGCCGTGGCGATAAAGCCAGGCGATCGCAGCGCCCTCGCCCGCAGGCGCGAACACCTCGACCGGCGGTGACTCGTCGACCAGACCCGCCACGGCGCGGAGCAGTTCATCGCACCCCTCCCCGCTCACGGCTGAGGCGAGGATGGCGGGTGGGTGAGCGCGCCGGGCGTCGCCTTGCAGCGCGGCCCTGGCCTCGCCGTCCAGCAGGTCGATCTTGTTCCAGACCTCGAGGATGCGGCGTTCGTCCATGTCGATGCCGAGCTGTTCCAGGACCTGACGCACGTCCTCGGCCTCGGCGGCGCTTTCGGGACTGGCGATGTCGCGGACGTGAAGGATCACGTCGGCCTCCCGCACCTCCTCGAGCGTGGCGCGGAAGGCCTCCACCAACTCGTGTGGCAGGTCGGAGATGAAACCAACGGTGTCGGACAGGATCGCGGGCCTGCCGTCCGGCAGCTTCAGCGCCCGCAGCGTCGGATCGAGCGTTGCGAACAGGAGATTCTCGGCGAACACCTCCGCGCGCGTGAGGCGGTTGAACAGCGTCGACTTGCCGGCGTTGGTGTACCCCACCAGCGCCACCGTGGGATAAGGCACGCGCCGCCTCGCCGAGCGCTGGAGGGTGCGCGTGCGACGCACTTCGACCAGCTCCTTCTTGAGCTTGGTGATCTTCTCGGAGATCAGCCGACGGTCGGTCTCGATCTGAGTCTCGCCGGGGCCGCCCATCACCCCGAAGCCGCCGCGCTGGCGCTCCAGGTGGGTCCAGGTGCGGACCAGCCGCGAGCGCTCGTAGGTCAGTCGCGCCAGCTCGACCTGCAGCCGGCCCTCCCGCGTGCGTGCGCGCCGCGCGAAGATCTCCAGGATCAGGCCGGTGCGGTCGATGACCTTGCAGTTCCAGGCCTTCTCCAGGTTGCGCTGCTGGACGGGGGTGAGCGCGTCGTCCACCACGGCGACGTCCGCCTCGGTCATGCGCACGAGATCGGCGATCTCGTCCACCTTTCCCTTGCCGAACAGGGTCGGGGGCGTGAGCCGGCGCAACGGCGCGATCACCGTCTCGCGGATCTCCAGGTCGAGCGCCTGAGCCAGGCCCACGGCCTCCTCCAGGCGCGCCTCTGCGTCCCGGGAGGACCCTTTGCCCTCGCGGTCCGGATGGATCACCAGGGCGCCCTGGACGGGCGCCTCACGGTCAATGAGTTTTGAGGTCAATCGGTCTCGTCTTCGGCCGGCTCGTAGAGCTGCACAGGCTGGGCCGGCATGATGGTGGAGATGGCGTGCTTGTAGACGAGCTGGGATTGCCCGTCGCGGCGCAGCAGCACGCAGAAATTGTCGAACCAGCTCACCACGCCCTGCAGCTTCACGCCGTTGACCAGGAAGATGGTGAGCGGCGTCTTCGACTTCCGCACGCTGTTCAGGAACGTGTCCTGAAGATTTTGTTTCTTGTCGCTCATCGGCTTGAACCGCCTCTTTTCATTCTCAGACGAGCGGCCAGCCGCCGCCCACACACGCAAAGTCACGCTAGACCGGGAGTCGGGACGCCCGCAACCAGACGCTGTCCGCTAGAGGGCGGTCGCCTTGGCGCGCTCGATATAGAGGCGACGGAGCCTCGTCGCCAGCGGTCCCGGCCGGCCTTCGCCGATCGGCTTGCCGTCGACCGAGACGACGGGCAGCACCAGGCTGCCGGCGCCGGTGATGAAGGCCTCCCGCGCGGCCAGGGCATCGGACGGCGTGAATGGCCGCTCGTCGACCTCCAGGCCTTCCTCGCGCATCACATCCAGAAGGGTGAGGCGGGTAACGCCGCGCAGGATGTTGGCGTTGGTGTCGCGCGTCCGCAGCCGACCCTCGGCGTCGACGATCCAGGCGTTGGAGGAGCCGCCCTCGGTGATGAAGCCCAGCTCGTCGACGAACCACGCCTCCACCGCACCCGCCTCGCGCGCCTTCTGCTTGGCGAGCACGTTGGGGAGCAGGCCCACCGTCTTGATGTCGCAGCGGCCCCAGCGGTTCTCCGGCGTGGTGATGACGCCCACACCCTTCGCGGCGCGGGCTTCGGAGGCTGCGCGATCGACGGCGCTCACCGTGATCACCACGGACGGCGGCGTCGGTGTCTTCGGGAACGGATGATCGCGCGGGGCTACGCCGCGGCTCACCTGCAGATAGACCAGGCCTTCGGACACGCGGTTGCGGCGTACGGCCTCCTTGAGCACCAGCGTCAACGCCCGGCGGCTCATGGGCATCGCGATGGCGATCTCGCCCAGGCTGCGCTCCAGGCGAGCGAAGTGGCCTTCCGGATCAGCGAGCTTGCCGCCGAACAGGGCCCAGACCTCGTAAACCGCGTCGGCGAACTGATAGCCGCGATCCTCGATGGAGACGCAGGCGTCGCTTTGCGGGACGAAGCGGCCGTTGACGTAGGCGATCCGGCCCATCAGCCCACCGCCTCCTCTTCCATCTGCCGCGCCCCGGAAAGCCCCAGCGACTTCAGCTTGCGGTGCAGCGCCGAGCGCTCCATGCCGATGAAGGCGGCGGTGCGCGAGATGTTGCCGGAGAAGCGCAGCATCTGGGCGTTCAGGTACTCGCGCTCGAAGACCTCGCGCGCCTCACGCAGCGGCAGCGAGATAATCCGCTCCGCCCCCAGGCTCGTGGATTGCTCCGAGACGGTGGCTTCCGCCGGCAGCATGTCCGAGGTGATGGAATCGGAGGCCGCGCCGGGCGCCAGGATCAGGATGCGCTCCACATTGTTGCGCAGCTGGCGCAGGTTGCCGGGCCAGGCGCGAACCTGCAGGGCCGCCATGGCGTCATCGGCCAGTCGGCGCCTGGGCATGCCCGTGGCGTCGCAGATGCGGTCGATGAAGTAGTTCACCAGTTCGGGGATGTCCTCGCGCCGCTCGGAAAGCCCCGGCACATTCACCGGCACCACGTTGAGACGATGGAACAGGTCCTCGCGGAAGCGGCCGGCGGCGATCTCCTCGCGCAGGTCGCGGGACGTGGACGAGATCACCCGCACGTCCACCTGCACGTCGGCCGTGCCCCCTACCCGCCGGAAGCGTTGCTCGACCAGCACCCGCAGGATGCGACTCTGGGTGTCGCGGGGCATGTCGGCGACCTTGTCGAGGTAAAGCGTGCCGCCGTGGGCGCGCTCGAACACCCCGATCTTGGCGGGGCGACCGCTCTCGCCTTCCTCACCGAACAGCTCGATGTCGATCCGCTCCGGCGTCATCCCGGCGGCCGAGAGGACGACGAACTCGTTGCGTGTCCGATGACCGGCGGTGTGGATCAGCCGCGCGACTGTCTCCTTTCCCGACCCCGGCGGACCGCTGATCAGGACCCGGCTATTGGCCCCGGCGAGCTTGGCGACGACATTGCGCAACTGCTGGGCGGCCAGGGACTTGCCGACCAGGCCATCCGGCGTCAGGGCCTGGGCGCGCAGCCGGCGGTTCTCGCGCTTGAGGCTCGTGGCCTCCAGCGCCCGCTCCACGATCAGCAGCAGCCGGTCGGACTTGAAGGGCTTCTCCAGGAAGTCGTAGGCGCCGCGCTTGATGGCGCTCACGGCGGTTTCGATATTGCCGTGGCCGGAGATCATGATCACCGGCAGATCGGCGTCGAGCGTCTTGACGAGGTCGAGCAGCTCCAGCCCGTCCATGCCGCCGCCCGCCATCCAGATATCCAGGATCAGCAGGGCCGGCTTGCGGGCGCGGATCGCCGCCAGCGCGGACTCCGAGTCGTTGGCTGTGCGCACCGCATAGCCCTCGTCACCGAGGATGCCGGCCACAAGGTCGCGGATATCGGCCTCGTCGTCGACCACAAGGACATCAGACGCCATCGATCACCTTCATGCGGTCACGGATTGCGGCGTGGACTTGCGGTCCAGGCGCGCCGCGGGGGGAAGTTTCAGGATCGCCAGGGCGCCCGAGCTGTGACGGGCGTCGGCGAGCATCAGCTCGCCGCCATGGTCCTCCAGGATTCGCTTGACGATGGCGAGGCCCAGGCCGGTGCCCTTCTCGCGCGTCGTCACATAGGGCTCCGTCAACCGGTCGCGGTCCTTGGACGGCAGGCCCACGCCATTGTCCTCGACCTCGAAGGTCACGCCCGCCTCGTCGGCGATCAATCGGGCGCGGATGGCGCCCTCCAGCTTCGGTTGGCCGGCCATGCGCGCGCCCACGGCCTCGGCGGCGTTCTTCAGCACGTTGCCCAGGGCCTGCGCGAGCATCCGCTCGTCGGCCAGCACCTGGACATGCGGGACCGGCTCCTCCAGCTCGACGGAGATGTCGGGGCTGGCGACCCGCTGGGCGAAGACGGCGGCGCGCAGCAACTCGGCGGCGTCGTGCTCGGCGAACTTCGGCGCCGGCATCCGCGCGAAGGCGGAGAATTCGTCGACCATCCGCCCGATGTCGCCAACCTGCCGCACGATGGTGTCCGTGCAGCGGTCGAACACCTCGATGTCAGCCTCGGGCACGTCGCGGCGGAACTTCTTGCGCAGCCGCTCGGCCGAGAGCTGGATCGGCGTGAGCGGGTTCTTGATCTCGTGGGCGATGCGTCGGGCCACGTCGCGCCAGGCGGCGTTGCGCTGCGCGGCCACGAGACGGGTGATGTCGTCGAAGGTCAGAACGAGCCCGGCCTCGGAGCGGCTCGCCCGAACCCGCAGGCGGCGCGATTCGCGGCCGCGGATCACGTCCATCTCCGCCTCGCCTTCGCCGGTCTGACCCGCCTTGCGCACCACCTCGGCGAATTCAGGCGCGACGTCGGAAAGCTTGCGGCCGCGGCCGTGGTCGCCCGATAGGGCCAGGAGCTGTGTGGCCGAGCTGTTCGCGGCGGAGATGCGGCCCTGGGCGTCGAGTCCCACCACCCCGGCGCTGACGCCCGCCAGCACCGTCTCGATGAATTGTCGCCGCTCCTCGGCCTCTTCGCTGGCGCGCCGCAGCGCCTCCTGCTGGGCCTGCAGGTCGTGCGTCATGCTGTTGAAGGCGCGCGACAGCACCGCGATTTCTTCCGGATCGCTCTCGGCGTCCACGCGGGCGGAAAGGTCGCCCCCGGCCACGCGGCCCGCGGCCTGCACCAGCCTCGCCACCGGCGCTGAAATGGCGTTGGCGGACCAAAGGCCAAGCCAGACGGCGCCCACGAGCACAAGCAGCGCCGTCTCGGCGTAGGAGAGCGCGAAGATGGTCTGGATCCGCTGCCGGTTCTGCGCCGCCTCGCGATAGGAGACGAGCGAGGCCTCGGCGTCGCGGAGGTGCGCGATGGTGCCCCGCTCGAGCGGCCGCACGACGTAGAGGTAGGCGTCGGGATAGGCGCGCAGCCGGAACACCGCGCGGATCAGGTCGGTGTTGTCGAAGTCGGGGACCGAGATGTCGCCCTCGTCGGCGACCTTGAAGCTCTTCTCGGGCGGGACGACGAAAGGCGGCGCATCGGCCGCCTCGGCGCGGGCCAGCACCCGCCCCTCACGGTCGATGACGTAGGCCGCGGGGAAGGAGTGCAGCGTCGCGAGCTCGCTCAGGAAGTGGGAGAAGGAAATCGGCGCGGTGGCCAAGGCCGGTGCGGCGCGGTTCACGTCGGCGGCCATCGGCTGGATATGGTCGCTCAGATACTGCTGCTGGTCCTGGACGTAAGTGCGCAGCACGGTTGCGGAATTCTCCACCACGGTCTGCACGCGCTCGCTGAACCAATTCTCCACCCCGCGGCTCACCAGGACCCCGTAGAACAGCGCCACCACCACAGCCGGGGCGACCGCGGCGACGGCGAACAGGGTGACGAATCGCAGATGCAGCCTCGCCCCCGCGTCGCTCTCGCGCGCCCGCAGGAGAGCGGCGAAGCGCAGGGCCACGATCGTGGTCAGCGCCAGGATCAGGATGAGATTGAAGGACAGGACAGTGAGGATCAGCTCGCTTGCCGGACCGATCGGTCCGGTCGCGGGCGGAGAGGCCGCCAGCAGGATCGCGATGCCCGTGAGCGCCGCGGCCAGGCCATAGCCGCAGCCCAGCACAACCCGGGAATTCACCCAGCGGCGTAGCCGATCGGCCACGGACCCGCCGCCGGGGATGTACTGGCTCAGCGAAACCATGTGAGGGGGGAGCCTAAGGGACTGTGCTCCAAACTCAACAGGGATGTTGCCGCGACGCACGATCTCGGGCGCAGAATTCGGCGGCCTGGCGTCTCACCTGCGGCCGCGACTGATTTCCACGCCCAGGTCCTGTATCTTCTTGCGCAGCGTGTTGCGGTTCAGCCCCAGCACCTCGGCGGCGCGGACCTGGTTGCCGCGGGTGGCGGCCAGGGTCAGCTGGATCAGGGGCCGCTCGATCTCCTGGAGCACGCGGTCGTAGAGCCCCGCCGGCGGCAGGCCTTCGGGCTGGTCCGCGAAATAGGCGGAGAGCTTGCGCTCGACGAGCTCTGCGAGCGTCGCGGGTCGGTCCTCGCCGTCGAGCGCCGGCTGCTGGTCGGCGAGTTCGCGCTCGACGATTCGCGCGGTGATCAGGTCCTCGGCGTACAGGGCGCAGATCCGGCGGATGAGGTTCTCGAGTTCGCGGACGTTGCCCGGCCAGGGGTGCAGCTTCAGCCGCTCCAGCGCCCCCGAATCGATGGTCTTGGCCGGAAGCCCTTCGCGGTTGGCGCGCAACAGGAAGGCGCGGGCGAGGTCGGGAATGTCCTCGACCCGGTCGCGCAGCGGTGGCAGCCGCAAGGGGGCGACGTTCAGGCGGAAGAACAGGTCCTCGCGGAAGAGGCCCTGGTGGATCAGGCCGCGCAGGTCGCGGTTCGTGGCGGCGATGATCCTGACATTCGGCCGCCGCCCGGTCCTGGGATTGATGGCGGGCTCCGAGCCGTCGATGACCCGCAGCAGGCGGGTCTGGGCGTCGAGGGGCATGTCGCCGATCTCGTCCAGGAACAATGTCCCGCCATCGGCCTCCACGAGCTTTCCGATCGCCCCGTCGTCCTTCCCGAACAGCTCGGTCTCGACCCGCTCGCGCGGCACGGCCGCGAGGTTGATGACCACGAACTTGCCGTCGCGGCGGCGCCCCATGTCGTGCAGCGCGCGCGCGACGAGTTCCTTGCCCGCCCCGCTCTCGCCGGTGATCAGCACGGTGAGGTCCGCGCCCACAAGCCGGGCGATAGTCCGATACACCTCCTGCATCGGCGCCGAGCGGCCAATCAGCGGCAGCCGGTCGTCACGCACAGCGCGAGCCTGCGCCTTGGCAGCCTCGCTGTCCGCCGGCCGCGCCAGCGCGCGACGGGCGGCCGAGGTCATGTCGTCAAGGTCGAATGGCTTGGGGACATACTCGAACGCCCCCACCTCGGCAGCGTTGACCGCCGTGATCAGGTTGTTCTGCGCGCTCATCACGATGACCGGCAGCTTCGGCCGCTGCTTCTTGATCCGCGGGAGCACGTTGAAGACATTCTCGTCGGGCATCACCACGTCGGTCACGACGAGGTCCCCTTCCCCGTCGGTCACCCACTTCAGCAGGGTGGTGGCGTTGCCGGTGGCGCGGACCTGATACCCCAGTCGCGTGAACGCCTGCGACAGCACCAGGCGGATCGAGGCGTCGTCGTCGGCGATCAGGATCTTCTTGGCGACGGCGTTCATGGGCCCTCCGAGGCGACGATGGGCAGGAGCACGCGGAACACCGTGCGTCCGGGCTCGGATTCGAAGTCGATCAGCCCGCCGTGCGCCGCCACCAGCTTGGCGACCAGGGCGAGGCCCAGGCCCGCGCCCTGCGGCTTCGACGTGACGAACGGCTGGAACAGGTGCTCGCGCAGGTGCGCCGGAACGCCCGGCCCGTTGTCCTGAACGCGCACCTCGAGGGGCGCGCCGCGCAGGGTCTGGCCGCGCATGGCCCGCACACGCACGCCGTGTCGGTAGGCCGTGTGGATGGTGATCTCGCCCTGGCCGTCGCCGCGGGCGTGCGCCGCTTCAGCGGCGTTCTTCACCAGATTGAGGAACACCTGGATCAGCTGGTCCTCGTCGCCGAGCACCGGCGGCAGCGACGGGTCGTAGACTTCCTTCAGAAGCAGGCCGTCGGCCACGCCGTTGGCGGCCAGCGCGCGAACGCGGTCCAGCACCTGGTGGATGTTCACCGAGCCAAAGTCCGGCAACACGTCCTCGGAGAAGGCCTCCATCCGGTCGACCAGGCGCGCCACCCGGTCGGTCTCGTCGACGATCAGTTGGGCGAGCGGCGCGTCCTCGGCCTTCGCGCCCATCTTCAGGAGCTGCGCCGCGCCGCGGATGCCGGCCAGCGGATTCTTGATCTCGTGGGCGAGCATGCGCCCGAGCCCCATCACCGACGGCAGGGCCGCCGCATCGGCGCCGCTCCGATCCACGCCCAGGCCCGCCTTGACCGCGAGCGTCAGCAGCACAGAGCCATCGCCCAGCGGCGCGGCCGCCCCGTCCGCCTCGAACCCAGGCAGCCCGAACAGGCTGATCTCCAGGCCCCGCTCGCGCACGGGAGCGCCTTCCGCGCGCGCCCGCTCGATCAGCGCCGTCAGCGCCGAGCCTGGCGGCAGGGCGGAAAGGAAGCGTCCCCGCGCCAGCACCGAAAGACCGTGGCCGAACAGCGCCTCGGCCGCCTCGTTCACGGCCACCAGCGCGCCCGCGCCGTCGACCACCAGCGAGGGATCGGGGCTCAGGTCGAAGGCCGCGGCCTTCAGGCCGGCGTCGTCGTTGCGCGGTGGCGAGAGGGTTCGCGTGGTCATGCCGCGAGCCGCCGGATCGGGCCGGTCCAGAGCTCGGTGAGTCCCCGCTCGACCGCGCCCGCGTCCTCCAGCCGGCAGAGTTCCGCGCGGGCGGCGCGGCGCGCGGCCGGATCGGCGGGCCAGGGGGCCTGTTCGACATAGGCCGCCAGGTGCTTGCGGAAGATCCTGAGCCCCAGCCGCTCACCGTAGAAGCCCAGGCTGTCGCGGAAGTGTTCCAATGCGATGGCGAGTCGCGCCTCGGCCGCGGGCGCCTGGAAGGCCTCCTCCGAAAGCTCGGCCTCGATCTGGCGCGCGATCCACGGCCGGCCATAGACGCCGCGGCCCACCATCACGGCGTCGGCGCCGGAGGCGGCCAGCGCCGCTTTCGCGGACGCCCCGTCCGTGACGTCGCCGTTGACGATCACCGGGATCGAGACCGCCCGCTTGACGGCCTTCACCTCCGACCAGTCGGCCGCACCCCTATAGAACTGGCAGCGGGTGCGCCCGTGGACGGTCACCGCCTTGACGCCGATCGCCTCGGCGCGGGCGGCAAGCTCGGGCGCGTTCTTCGAGGTTTCGTCCCAGCCCAGCCGCATCTTCACCGTCACCGGCACGTCGACCGCATCGACGGCGGCGGCCATCAGGCTGGCGGCCAGCTCCGGTTCACGCATCAGCGCCGAGCCGGAGAGCACGCCCGTCACCTCCTTGGCCGGGCAGCCGAAATTGAGATCGACGATCTGGGCGCCCGCCTGCACCGCGAGCCGCGCGCCCTCGGCTATGTGGACGGGGTCGCGGCCGACGAGCTGGACCACCATCAGCGGCAGGCCCTCGCCCACCGCGGCGCGGCGCACCACGTCAGGGCGGCCTTTCGAGAACTCTGCGCAGGCGACCATCTCGGTGGCGACATAGGCCGCGCCCTGGCGGCTCGCCGCCTTCCGGAACGGCAGATCGGAGACGCCGGTCATCGGGGCGATCCAACACCGCCCGCCGATCTCCACGTTCCCGACCTTGACCGCGATGCTCATTTTTCGATCACCGAAACCGCCACCTTTTTAGGCAAATTGTGCGGCGCCGTAAAGCTGGAACAAACGTGGCCGTTTGCTAAGAGAGCGGCCATGAACTTTTCGGCCGTGGTGGTGGCTGCAGGGTCTGGCCTGAGGGCCGGTCCGGGCGAGCCCAAGGCGTGGCGCCTCCTTGGGGGCAAGCCAATCGTGCGCTGGTCCGTGGAGGGCCTGTTGTCGGGCGGCGCGCGGGAAGTCGTCGTGGTCGTCGCGCGCGACCGCCTGGGCCAGGTGGACGAGGCGTTGGCCGGGTTGGAACGCTGGAAGGCTGTGACCGGCGGCCGCACTCGGGCGGAATCTGTCCAGGCGGGGCTCGCCGCGCTCTCGGGCGCCCGCAACCAGCCGGTGCTGGTCCATGACGCCGCACGCCCCTTCGTCACCCGCGCCCACGTCGAGCGCCTTCTGGCCGGCCTCGAGGTGGCCGACGGCGCCATTCCCACCTTGCCCGTCCCCGACACGCTGAAGCGCGGCGAAGGCCTGGTGGACGAGACCGTGTCCCGAGACGGCCTGTGGCGCGCCCAGACGCCCCAGGCGTTCCGCATCGGACGCCTGAAGGCCGCCTACCGCCGCTGGCCCACCAGCGAGGAGCCGACCGACGACGCCGCCGTCATGGAGCGCGCCGGCGGCCAGGTCGCGATGATCCCGGGCGATCCCATGCTGATGAAGCTGACCTTCCCGGAGGATTTCCTCCTGGCCGAGCAGCTCGCGGCCTCGCGCCGGATCGTCCGCACCGGGCTGGGGATCGACGCCCACCGGTTCGGCCAGGGCGACGTGGTCTGGCTGTGCGGCATCCGCATCGAGCACGACCTCGGGCTGATCGGCCACTCCGACGCCGACGCGGGGCTGCACGCGCTCACCGACGCCGTGCTCGGCGCGATCGGCGAAGGCGACATCGGCGAGCACTTCCCACCCAGCGATCCGCGCTGGAGGGGCGCCTCCTCCGACCAGTTCCTGCGCCACGCCGTGTCCCTGCTCGCGTCCCACGGCGGGCGGGTGCTGAACGCCGACGTGACGCTGATCTGCGAACGGCCGAAGATCCGCCCGCATCGCGACGTCATGCGCGCCCGGATCGCAGAGCTGCTGGACGTCCCGGTTCAGCGGGTCAGCGTGAAGGCCACCACGACCGAGGGCATGGGCTTCACCGGCCGGGAGGAAGGCATCATGGCGCAGGCTGTGGTCTCGGTTGAGACGCCCCTATAGGCCGGGCGTCCTTCACGGCAGCCAGGTCCAGCGCTGCCTCAGGCGTCGCCAGAGCGCACCGGCCAGGTTGGTGTAGTCGTCGGTCCAGGGCCTCGCCA
>JAGWSE010000402.1 GCA_028869395.1 Alphaproteobacteria bacterium
CTGGTCTCGGGATTCCGCTGGGCCTTCTACGGCGTGTCCGACGTGGGGGTGGGCGTCAGCCTGGCGGCCACCCTGGCGTTCCTCCTCGCCTGCCTCGTCGCCGTGAGCTGGATCTTCCGGACGGGATGGAAGCTGAAGGTATAGTGCTCAGGTGCTCACCCAGCGGGGGGAACCCGTCACTCCTCCTCGTCGAAGCGGCTTTCGACGAGCTTCTCGAGGGCCTCGACCGCTTCCCCGGCCTGCGCACCCTCGGCCTCGATCTCGATGCAGCAGCCGGGACCCGCCGCCAGCATCATCAACCCCATGATGGATCGGGCGTCGACGGTCTGGCCGTCCTTGGAGACGCGCACCTCTGCGTCGAAGCCGGAGGCGGTCTTGACGAACTTGGCCGAGGCGCGCGCGTGAAGACCGCGCTTGTTGACGATCTCGACCGTGCGCGAGACCGATCCCGTCACTTCTCGCCGGCCAGGACGTAGGACGCGACTGAGATGTACTTGCGGCCCGCATCCTGAGCGCAGGCCACGCAGTCCTCGAGGCTCTGGCGGTTGCGCACCGAGGCGAGCTTGATGAGCATCGGCAGGTTCAGCCCGGCGATCACCTCCGCCTTGGTCTGCTCCATCACCGAGATCGCCAGGTTGGACGGCGTGCCGCCGAACATGTCGGTCAGCAGGATCACGCCCTGGCCCGTGTCGACGCGCCCGCAGGCGGCCAGGATGTCCTGACGGCGCTTCTCCATGTCGTCGTCGGCGCCGATGCAGATGGCTTCGACCGCCGCCTGCGGCCCGACCACATGCTCCATGGCGAAGATGAATTCCTCGGCCAGTCGTCCGTGCGTGACGATCACCAGGCCGATCATAAGAGTGCTCTCAAAGAGGCATCCCCACCCGCGCGGCGGAGACGGCCGCGAGCGGTGCTACATACGCCTGTTAACATGAGCGTCAAACAGGGCGATCGCGCGACTGAGTTTCGCAGGAGCCGAGGCTTCCGTAGCGGAAATTTCCACCTGCGGGACCTGCGCGCCCAGGATTTCGGCCATGCCTGGATCGGGCAGCCGCTCGGGCGCGCCGCAGCGCGCGACGAGGGCGATGTGGGCGAACGCCAGGGCCGCAACCCCGAGCACGTCCAGACCGCGCGCCTCGATGAGCCCGAAGAGCGGATCCGGCGCGCGGCCGTAGAGACGTCCGCCGGAGACCCAGAGCTCGACGCGGTCGTCCGCGACCAGGCGGAAGCCGCGGTCGAGGAGGCGCAGCGCCAGGTCGCTCTTGCCAGCGCCGGAGGGGCCCTCGATCAGCACGCCCTTCCAGGCCCCGCCGACGCGCGTGGCGACCAGCCCGGCGTGACGGATCACGCGCGGACCTCCGGCAGCGTCAGGATGAACACTGCGCCGCCCGCGCTGCCGTCGGGGTGAATGCGGTTGGCGGCCTTGAGGTGGCCGCCGTGGGCCTCGGCGATCTGACGGGCGATGGAGAGCCCCAGGCCGGAGTTGCCGCCGAACGCGGTCCCTTTCGGACGCGAGGTGTAGAACCGCTCGAACACCGTCTCGAGGTTCTCCGGCGGGATGCCGGGCCCGGAGTCCGAGACGGTGGCGATCACCAAGCCCTTGGCGCGGGCGAGCCCCACGACCACCTCGCCCCCCGGCGGCGAGAAGGAACGGGCGTTGTCGATCAGGTTCCTGAAGATCTGCGACAGCGGTCCTTCGCGGCCCATCACGGTCGGCGACTCCATCGCCCCGGGCGGTTCGAAACGGACCGCCACGTCACCGGCCCGGGCGGTCGCCTGGTAGAGCGAGACCACGTCGGAGATCAGCCGCTCCATGTCGATGGGCTTGGGCTGGTCGCGCGACAGCTCGGCGTCCAGGCGGGAGGCGTTGGAGATGTCGGTGACCAGGCGATCGAGCCGCTGCACGTCGTTCTTGAGGATCCCCAGCAACCGCTCGCGGGCGGCGACGTCCTTGACGAGATCGAGCGTCTCGACGGCCGAGCGCAGCGAGGTGAGCGGGTTGCGGATCTCATGGGCCACGTCTGCGGCGAACCGCTCGATCGCGTCCATCCGCTCCGACAGCGAATGGGTCATGTCCTCGAGGCTCCGGGTGAGGTCGCCGATCTCGTCGTCGCGGTCCGCGAGGTCGGGCAGCGAGATCGCCCGCGCCCGGGACAGGCGCACGCTGTCGGCGGCGCGCGAGAGCCGCCGCACCGGCTGCGCCACCAGGCGGTTGAGCAGCAGCGACGAGAACAGGGTCACAGCGATGGCGATCAGAATGAACGGGATCAGCGCCGCCCGCTCGCGGGCGATGATCTCGTCGACGTCGTTGGCTTCCAGCGTCAGCACGCCCAGCACGGCCTGCACACGCTGGATCGGGATCGAGACGGAGACCACGCGCTTGCCGTCCTCGCCCATGCGAACGCCCGCCCAGCGGCGTCCGCTCAGCGCCTGATGCAGCTCAGCCTGCAGCTCCGTCTTGGCGAGCTGCTCATTGGAGGGCCGTCCGAAGCGGGGCAGGTGGAAGTGGAACTCCCTCTCGGCGTCCCGCCGGCGCGCAGGTGGCAGCGGACGCGACTGGACGCGATCGGCGACCCATTCGCTGTCGGCGATCACATGGCCCTGGGCGTCGAACAGGCGCGCGCGCTGGGTCTTGGGATTGGAGAGCACCTGCAGCCACTGGCTGGCGAGCGCCGAGTTCATCATCGGCGCCGGCTCGCCGGCGGTGGCGTATTCGTCGAGGATGGTGGCGATCAGCTCGCCCTGGGTCGTCAGGCTGTCGACGCGCGCGTCGACAAGACCCCGGCGCAGCTCGTTGAGCACCAGAGCCCCGGCGATGAGGATCGCCAGACCGAGCAGGTTGAGCACGACAATGAGCCGCCCGAGGCGCGAGCCCGGCAGCCATCGGAACCGCGAGGGCCTGGCGCGCCGCTCAGGTCTCGCGGTATCGGTAGCCGACGCCATAGAGCGTTTCGATCGCGTCGAATTCGGGGTCGACCTCGCGGAACTTCTTGCGCATCCGCTTGATGTGGCTGTCGATGGTTCTGTCGTCGACATAGACCTGATCGTCGTACGCTGCGTCCATCAGGTTGTCTCGGCTCTTCACGAACCCGGGTCGCTGGGCGAGCGCCTGCAGGAGCAGGAACTCGGTCACCGTCAGCTTCACCGGCCGGCCTTCCCACAGGCAGTCGTGGCGGGCCGGGTCGAGGGTCAGCTTGCCGCGCTTGATCGCCCGCGCGCTGGCGTCGGCCGCCGCGGCCGCACCGTTCACGCCGTTCTCCTCGCCCTCGATTCCCGAGCGGCGCAGCACGGCCTTCACGCGCTCGATCAGAAGACGCTGGCTGAACGGCTTGTGGATGTAGTCGTCGGCGCCCAGGTTGAAGCCCAGGATCTCGTCGATCTCGTCGTCCTTGGAGGTGAGGATGATCACCGGCAGGTCGGAGGACCGGCGCAGGCGCCGCAGCACCTCCATGCCGTCCATCCGGGGCATCTTGACGTCGAGGATGGCGAGGTCGGGCGGCTCGTTCTCCAGCGCGGCCAGGCCCGCGGCGCCGTCGTAGTACGCCTTCACGGCGTGGCCATGGCTCTCGAGGGCGAGGCTCACGGACGTGACGATGTTCTCGTCGTCGTCGACCAGGGTGATCTTTGCCATCGTAGGTTCGAAGTCTCCTTCGGCGAAGCGTGAAGCTATTCGGCCCGCACCGTGTCCTCAATGGGGCGAAATTCCGGGCCGTCTTCCCCGGTCAACGCAGCCTTAAGGTTGATCGTGGACCTTCGGCGCATCTCCGGGGGGAGCTGACCCAAGATGGGTAACGGTCGCGTGCATTTCGAGGTCTACGTCCGCAAGTCCCCCGGCTCGTCCTGGGCGCTGGAAATGGCGACGGAGAACCGGGCCGGTGCGATCAGCGCCGCCCAGGACCTCATGAAGGAGGGCCGGGTCGCCGGCGTGAAGGTCACCAAGGAGACCCTCGACGAGGAGTCTCGCGAGTTCCAGACCGTCACCATCTTCAAGGACGGCCTCGCCGACCTGGGACCCAAGCGGCCGAAGGTGCGCGAAGAGGTCGAGCCGATCTGCGTCACCCCGCAGGATCTCTACACCATCCACGCCCGCGAGCGGATCGGCCGCCTCCTCGAGGCCTGGCTCGAGCGCAATCACGCCACCCCGTTCGAGCTGCTACACCGGCCCGACCTGGTCGAGCAGCTGGAAACCTCGGGCACGGATCTGCAGCATGCCGTGCAGAAGATCGCCGTCCCCGAGGCGCAGGCCCGCGGAGCCTCGGTCCATGAGGTGATGCGCGCCTTCCACGCGCTGATCGAGCGGGCCATCAGCCGCCTGCTGGGCGACCACCGGCGTGGCGCCCTGCCGGACGTGGACAAGGAAGGCTTCGCCGCGGCCGCCGAGCGGCTGACCCAGGAGCCGGACCGCAGTTACCTGCTGGGAGCGGGCGTCGCCGCCTCGATCGCGCCGGCTGCGAGCTGGACCGAGAAGGTCTCACGCCTGCTCGACCTAGCCGAGGCCGCGCCGGCCAAGGGCCACGGTCGCGCCCTGGCCCTGGCCACGCTCGGCCAGCCGCTCGCCGAGATCCTCGGCTCCAAGCCCGGCATCGAGGAGATCCTCGGCAAGGGCCTCGACCTCGGCGGCAACCTGGCCGCCATGACACGGCTCGCCGCCGCCGACGCGGTGGATGCGCTGATCAAGGTCGAGGCCTCGGTCGCCAAGGTGATGCCACCGCTCTCGCCCGCCGCGGAACGGCTGGCCAAGTGGCTGACCGACCCGGCCTTCCTGGACGTCCGCCAGGCGATCGGCCAGCGCATTCTGCGCGACCTGAACGGCCCCCGGCGCCTGCGCCCCACCGACGCGGTCGCCGAGATCGACGTTCTGCGAGCGCTCGCCATGTCGCTCACCGCCGCCGCCGGCGCCCTGCTGCCGTTGGAAGACGTGCAGTCCGCCTTCTCCACCCGCTCGAAGATGCTGGTCACCGGCGAGTTCGTGGAAGCGTATCTCGGCTCCGGAAAGAGCTCGCGCGAAGAGGCCGAGGCGCTCTTCTGGCTGACCGAGAACATCATCGGCCCCGCCAACAAGCGCCAGGCCGCCCGCTGGCTGAAGGCCGTCGTGGCGTCGCTGCGCTTCGAGAAGGAGGTCCGATCGGGACCTGAAGGCGTCGCCGCCCGGCTCGCCGCGCTCGCCGCCCTGCAGAAATCGGCCGGCCGCTGCGGTCTGGTGACGGAGGATTCCGAACCGATCCAGCTGAAGCTCGGCGATCTCGGCGGGCTGATCGAAGCCGATGCGCGGCTGACCAGTTCGATCGCCCGGGCGAACGGCTCGGCGATCCAGCGCCTGACCATGCTGCTGAAGCTCGCCACCGGCGAATCCGCTCCGCTCGGACCGGCCGCCGACCGGGCGCGCAGCGAAGCTCTGCGGCTGGTGCGCAGCGATGCGGCGCGCAGCGAGTTGGCCGGGGCGCCCGAGCAGGTCGGGACGGTTCGCGAACTCATCCAGCAGGCGGGCCTTGCGGCATGAGGCGGCGCCTGTTCCTCGCCCTCCTGGCGCTGGCCGCGACGCCTGGGGTGCTGCACGCGGCCGACGACGACAAGAAGAAGAAGGCCGGAGGGCCCGACTACATCGGCATCGACACCCTCACCGGCACCACGAACAAGCCGAATGGCCGCCGCGGCGTGCTGACGGTGGAGTGCGGGCTGAACGTGCCCAACGGCGACCTGCGCGAGAAGGCGAAGGAACTGCTGCCCGTCCTGCGCGCGGCCTATGTCCAGACGGTGATCGTGTACGCCGCCGGCCTGCCGTTCGACGCCGTGCCCAACGCCGATTACCTGGAAATGACCATGCAGCGGCAGACCGACGAGATCCTCGGCCAACCCGGCGCCCGCTTCCTGGTGGGCGCGATCCTGGTGAACTGAGCGCGGGCGCGCCCCGTCAGGGGGCATCCGAGTCGTCACATCGCGGAGATCCCGCCGTCCAGCTTGAGCTCGGCGCCCGTCATGAACTTGCTCTCGTCGGAGGCCAGGTAAAGCACGGCGTTGGCGATGTCGTCGGGCTCGCCGATGTGGCCCAAGGGGATCTGGCGCGCCAGCTTGGCCTCCGCCTCATCCTTTCCGAACCGCTGGCGAAGCGGATCTAGGATCGGCGTGTCGATGAACGTCGGGTGGATGGAGTTCGAGCGGATGTCGAGCTTCTGCTTGGCGCAATGCAGCGCGATACCTTTCGACAGCAGCCAGACCGCCGCCTTGGAGGCGTTGTAGGCGGGCGAATTGTGCGCCGCGATCAGGCCGGCGATCGAGGAGATGTTGACGATCGAGCCCGGCTGGTGCGCGCGCATGTACTTCAACGCGTGCTTGGTTCCGAGGAAGACGGA
>JAGWSE010000403.1 GCA_028869395.1 Alphaproteobacteria bacterium
CCGAAGGCTATTCGATAAAATCATAGTGTCGTGGCAGAAGACTTAACCAGGTATCGGGACGTGCGCATCGGGGACGAGATGCGCTCCGCTTATCTCGACTACGCCATGAGCGTCATCGTGGCGCGGGCGCTGCCGGACGTGCGCGACGGCCTCAAGCCCGTCCACCGCCGCATCCTGTACGCCATGAACGAGATGGGCATGACCGCGGGCACCAAGTACCGCAAGTGCGCCAGCTCGGTCGGCGAGGTCCTCAAGTTCTACCACCCGCACGGCGACGCGGCTGTCTACGACACCCTGGTCCGCCTGGCCCAGCCGTGGGCCATGCGCTACCCGCTGATCGACGGCCAGGGCAACTTCGGCTCGGTCGACGGCGACCCGCCGGCGGCCATGCGCTACACCGAGGCCCGGCTGATGCCCATCGCCAACATGCTGCTCGACGACCTGGAGAAGGACACCGTCGATTTCAAGGACAACTACGACGGCTCCGAGCAGGAGCCGGTGGTGCTGCCCTCGCGCATCCCGAACCTGCTCGTGAACGGCGCGGGCGGCATCGCCGTCGGCATGGCGACCAACATCCCGCCGCACAATCTGGGCGAAGTCGTCGACGCTTGCCTGGCGATGATCGACAATCCCGATGTCGGCACGGACGAGCTGCTGGACATCGTGCCGGGGCCGGACTTCCCCACCGGCGGCGAGATCATCGGCCGGACCGGCGCCCGGCAGGCCCTGCTGACCGGCCGCGGCTCCGTGGTCATCCGCGGCAAGGCGAGTGTCGAGGAGATCCGCAAGGAGCGCGAGGCGATCGTCATCACGGCGATCCCCTACCAGGTGAACAAGGCCGCCCTCGTGGAGCGCATCGCCGAACTGGTGCGCGAGAAGCGGATCGAAGGGGTGGCCGACCTGCGCGACGAGAGCGATCGCGACGGCATGCGGGTCGTCGTCGAGATGAAGCGCGACGCCTCCGCCGACGTGCTTCTCAACCAGCTCTACCGCTTCACGCCGCTGCAGACCTCGTTCGGGGTGAACGCCCTGGCGCTCAATCGCGGCCGGCCCGAGCAGATGGGCCTGCGCGAGATGGTGCAGGCCTTCGTCGAATTTCGCGAGGACGTGGTCGTCCGCCGCACCAAGTTCGAACTCGGCAAGGCCCGAGACCGAGGCCACGTCTTGGTGGGCCTGGCGATCGCGGTCGCCAACATCGACGAGTTCATCCACATCATCCGTTCGTCCAAGGACCCGGCGGAGGCGCGCGAGCGACTCGTGGCGCGCGACTGGCCGGCGGGGGACATGCTGCCGTTGGTCGATCTGATCGCCGATCCGCGCACGGTGGTGATCGACGGCGCCCGCATCCGGCTGACGGATGAACAGGCCCGCGCGATCCTGGCGCTCACGCTTTCGCGCCTGACAGGCCTGGGCCGCGACGAGATCTTCGGCGAGGCGGAGACGCTCGCGGAGGCGATCAAGGGCTTCCTGGAGATCCTAGCCTCCCGCGAGAAGGTCATGGCGATCGTGCGCGAGGAGTTGGTGGCGGTGCGGGAAGCCTTCGCCGTCCCGCGTCGCACCGAGATCGTGGAAGGCGACGCCGACGTCGAGGACGAGGACCTGATCGCCCGCGAGGAGATGGTGATCACGGTCACCCACTCGGGGTACGTCAAGCGCACCCCGCTGGCCACCTACCGCACCCAGCACCGGGGCGGGAAGGGCCGCTCGGGTATGGCGACGAAGGAGGAGGACGCGGTCACCCGCATCTTCTCGGCCAACACCCATACGCCGATGCTGTTCTTCTCGAGCGGCGGCAAGGCCTACAAGCTGAAGGTGTGGCGCCTGCCGCTCGGCACGCCCACCAGCCGGGGCAAGGCGTTCGTGAACCTCCTGCCGATCGAGCCGGGGGAGACGATCACCTCGATCCTGCCACTGCCGGAGGACGAGGCGACCTGGGGCGAATACGACGTCATGTTCGCCACGGGCTCCGGGCATGTCAGGCGCAACAAGCTTTCGGACTTCGTCGACATCCGCCGCAACGGCAAGATCGCCATGAAGCTCGATGAAGGCGACGCCATCGTGGGGGTCGGCGTCTGCAACGCCGGCCACAACGATATCCTGCTCACCACGGCGCTCGGCCGCTGCATCCGCTTCGCCGTGGACGAGGTGCGGGTGTTCGCGGGCCGCGATTCCACAGGCGTGCGCGGCATCCGGCTGGCGGACGGCGACACGGTCATCTCCATGGCCATCCTGCGCTCCGCGCCGGCCACGGCTGACGAGCGGGCGGCCTATCTCAGGCACGTCCGCCTGATGCGGGCGGCGACCGGCGAGGGGGATGAAGCCGAGGAGATCGCCGCGGAGGAAGAGGAGGCCGAAGTCACCGGCGAAACCTCGCTCGGCCCCGAGCGCATCGCGGAGATGGGGGCGGCCGAGGAGACCCTCCTGACGGTCTCCACCGAGGGCTTCGGGAAGCGGACTTCGGCCTACGAGTTCCGCCGCACCGGCCGCGGCGGCCAGGGCCTTCTCGCCCAGGACCTCAGCAAGCGCGGCGGACGCCTCGCGGCCTCCTTCCCGGTGGAGGAGAGCGACGAGATCCTGCTCGTCACCGACCAGGGTCAGTTGATCCGCACGCCGGTGAACCAGGTCCGTCTCGCCGGACGCAACACCCAGGGCGTCACCATCTTCCGAAAGGGCGCGGACGAGCACGTGGTCTCCGTCGAGCGTCTGGAAGGCGCCGGCGAGGCTCCAGACGACGAGGCGAACGGCGGCGATGAGGGCGAGGGCGTCGGGGATACCTGACGTCTGCGCCCGAACTTAGCGCTTGCCAGAACGTCGCTCGGCGGCGAAAGGCGGGGGCGGACAGTTGGGGGACCAATCCGGCATGATGCGCGTCGGGTTCTATCCGGGCACCTTCGACCCGATCACGAACGGCCACACCGACATCATCGGTCGGGCCGTGAAGCTGGTGGATCGGCTGGTGATCGGCGTCGCGATCAATACCGGCAAGGGGCCGATCTTCACGCTCGACGAGCGCGTGGACATCATCGAGGAAGCCGTCGCGCCGCTGCGCAACCGGGCCGAGATCGTGGTCAAGCCGTACGAGGGCCTGACCATGCACGTGGCCCGCGAGGTGGGCGCCAGCATGATCGTGCGCGGCCTGCGGGCGGTGGCCGACTTCGAGTACGAGTTCCAGATGACGGCGATGAACCAGCAGCTCGACCGTGAGATCGAGACCGTGTTCCTGATGGCGGACCCGCGCCACCAGGCGATCGCATCGCGTCTGGTCAAGGAGATCGCGACCCTCGGCGGCGACATCTCCAGTTTCGTCAGCCCGGCGGTGAAGACCCGGCTGCTCGAGAAGGTCGGGCGCGCCTGAGGCTTCGCCGGGGCTGGCCCCGGCGGCCCGGTCCCGCTACGAGGGTCCCATGAAAGCTGTCCTAATCGCCGCGGCCGCGATGGCCGCGCTCGCCTCAGCCGCTTCCGCTGCGGCGCCCGCGTCGACGGGCGCAGCGGCCGCTCCGGCGCCGAGCGCCGCCGACTGGCGCACGCCCGACCCCAGCAACGTGCTGGTGATCGACACCAACAAGGGCCGGATCTTCGTGGAGATGATCCCGGAGGTCGCGCCCCAGACGGTGGCCCGCGTGCGAGAGCTGGCGCACGAGCATTTCTACGACGGGCAGAAGTTCTTCCGGGTGATCGAGAACTTCATGGATCAGACGGGCGATCCGCAGAACAACGGCCAGGGCGGCTCGCCGATGCCCAACGTCCCGGCGGAGTTCACCTTCCGCCGCGGGGCCGACACGCCGTTCGTGCTGGCTGCCGACCAGACCGGCGCCGAGGTGGGCTTCGTGAAGTCGCTTCCCGTGATGACTCAGCCGATGGCGCTGGCGGCGCTCACCACAGACCAGAAGGTCACCGGCTGGGCGCTCTATTGCCCAGGCGTGGCCGGCTTCGCCCGCGACCAGGACCCGAACTCGGGCAACAGCCAGTTCTTTCTGATGCGCGCCGCCTATCCCTCGCTCGAGAAGCGTTACACGGCCTGGGGCCGGGTGGTGGCCGGCGAGGATGTGGTGCGCGCCATCAAGGTGGGAGAGCCGGTCGCAGAGCCGATGGACGTCATGGAACGCGTGCGCCTGCTCGCCGATTTGCCGGAAGACCAGCGGCCCAAGCTGCGGGTGATCGATCCCAACGGTTCGTGGTTCAAGGCCGAGATCGCCCGCACGCGCGCGGCCAAGGGCGCGGACTTCTCCGCCTGCGACATAGACATTCCTTCCGAGGTGCGTTGATGGATCCCGAAAACACCCTGAACCTGCAACTCGACACCGGGCCCGTGACGATCAAGCTGAGGCCCGATCTGGCGCCTGAGCACGTGGCGCGGATCAAGGAGCTGGCGCGCGAAGGCTTCTACGACGGCGTGGTGTTCCACCGCGTGATCCCGGGCTTCATGGCTCAGGGCGGCGATCCGACCGGCACGGGTTCAGGCGGCTCGGACAAGCCCAACCTGAAGGCGGAGTTCTCGGACGCTCCGCACGTGCGCGGCGTCTGCTCGATGGCGCGAACACCGAACCCCAACTCGGCCAACAGCCAGTTCTTCATCTGCTTCGACGATGCCCGCTTCCTGGATGGCCAATACACCGTCTGGGGAGAGGTCACCGAAGGCATGGAGAACGTGGACGCCCTGCCGAAGGGTGAGCCGCCACGCAATCCCGGCAAAATCGTCTCCATGAAGGTGGCGGCGGACGCGTGACGCCGGAGTTGGAGGCGGCCTATTCGGAGCCTCACCGGCGCTATCACACGCTCGCCCACGTTCAGGCCTGCCTGGACCTGCTCGCCCGGCGCGCCGACCTCGACGCGGCCGAGCGGCGGCTGCTTTCCTGGGCCATCTGGTTCCACGATGCGATCTACGACCCGCGCGCTTCGGACAACGAGGCCAGGAGCGCCGAACTCGCGCTCGCCCAGACGCCGGCGCTCGGCGCAAGCCCGGATGACGCGGCGGAGGTCGCCCGGCTCGTCAGGCTCACCGCCGGCCATGAGGTCGCCGAGGGTGACCGGCTCGGCGCCGTTCTGGTCGGCATCGACCTGGCGATCCTCGGCGCGGCGGGGTCCGCGTACGACGCCTATGCGCGCGCGGTGCGGGAGGAATACGGGTTCGTGCCGGAGGAGGCCTGGCGGCGCGGCCGCGCCGCCGTCCTGCAACGCTTCCTGGCGGCGCCGGTTATCTACGCCGATCCAGAGCTTCGGATGGAACGCGAGGCGCAGGCGCGAGCGAACCTGGTACGGGAGCTGTCTTCGCTGAGGTAACCATGGCGGCGCGGCTGAAGGTCTTCGTCACCTCTGACGGGCTCACCGACTATGTCGTGGCGACCTCGTCGAAGCCGAAGGCGCTGGCCGCCTGGGGCAGCCATCAGGACCTGTTCAAGACCGGCCTCGCTCACGAGACCGACGATCCGGAGCTCGTGAAGGCCGCCAGCGCCCAGCCGGGAGAAGTTCTGCGCCGACCGGCCGGGACGCGCGGCGCGCTGGAAAGGCTGAGGCCCGCAAGGAAGCCGAGCGCGAAGCGGACGGCTCCCTCGCAATCGGCGCTGAAGAAGGTGGCCGACCTCGAACGGCGCCTGACCCAACTGGAGGCGCGCCAACGGCTCAGCCTGGAGAAGCTGGAGGCGCAGCGACGGGCGCTGGAGGAACGGCGCGAGGCGTTGGAGGCAGGCCACGCCGAGGAGCGTGCCCGCTACGAGGCCGCGCTTACCGCGGCCCGACGGGCGCTAGAATAGCGACCACGGGATAGTGGTCGGACCCGAGTTTCGGGCCGCGCCGGATGCTCACCGTCGCCCAGTCGGGGCCGGCGTAGACGTGGTCGATCGGCAGGATGGGGAAGGGCGGCTTCACGCCCCAGACGGTCTTGCCGGCCGGCCACGAGAACAGCGCCCGGTCGCGCCGGATCAGGCCGAACGCCTTGTCCCACCTCCGGCGCGAGAAGGACCAGGGCGTCGAGTTGAAATCGCCCGTGACG
>JAGWSE010000404.1 GCA_028869395.1 Alphaproteobacteria bacterium
CGCAATCGTCGCGGTAATAGACGCCGAGGTCGCGTATGACCCATGCGTTCTGCAGGAGGTCACGGTTTGCGTAGGCGGTCACGCCCCAGTTCTTACCGATCGGGACATCCCCGCCGAACTCGAGATTCTCGATCTTCTGGCCGTTGATGTTCTCGTCCTCGCGCAGGTACCGGACGAATCCCGACCCCCACTTGTTGGCGACGTTGGCCCCGGCTTCGGCCCGGCGCATCGCCAAGGTGTCCGAATCGACCAAAGCGCGGGCGAAGAACGACAGACCCCGGATCGGCTGGGCGTCGGCGGCGACCACCCAGTCCGAGGCGGTCCCCTGCAGGCCGCTCCTGGCGTTGAAAACCGGGTTCGCCCGATCGCGGAAACTGCGTCCGACCAGCAGGTTGGCGCGCCGTCCGTCATCCCAGAGAACTTCGGCGTGGCCGCCGACGTTCAGCCGCGCCCCGTCCTCGTAGAGGTCGTAGCCGGGGAACTTGTCCGCGCGGAATAGCGTGGTTTCGTCGAACTCGAAGGCGACGCTATCCTCGTTGAGGTAAATCGGACTGCCCTGCGGATCGTGGCCGATCACCACCTGCTGGGCGCGTGGCGAGACGGCGACCTGCACTTCCGGCTCCAGCACGACCGTCGCGTCGCCCACCCGGCGATAGACGGGATAGGTGACGTCCGCGCCGGCCGTGGCCAGGCCCCGCGCGAGCGATTCGGACTTCACGTTGCTGCCGACACCGGTGAGGACGTCGCTGAGGCTGTAGCCATCGACGCGGGCTTCCAGGAACGGCTCAACCCGGAGGCCGGCCGCCGAGGTATAGGAAGACCGCCAGTTCAGTTCTCCGGTCGCCCGGCGGCTGTCGAGGCCGGGCAGGTCCGCCGTCGCGGGCAGGCCCAGGTCGGTGAGGTAGGTCGGATCGGCCTGGGAGCGCGTCAGCGACACCGCGCTGAAGTTGATCCGCAGTCGGCCGCCCAGGACCTGCTGCGGCAGGTCGTCGTGCGCCTCTATCAGCGGCGCGACCAGGGGGAACGTCCGGTTGTTGTCGCCTGCGCGCAGGCCCTGGAAGTCCATCGCCGCGGCCGAGAAATAGGTCTGCTGGTCCTGGCGCACCGCATAGACCTGGCTGATCAGCCGCCGGTCGTCGGGCAGGTAAGGGCCGCGCGTCTCGTAGACGTTGCCGATCTGGTACTTGTCGAAGATCAGCGGATCGGACGTGCGCTCCGCCGTGAAGCCCCAGCGCCAGGCGTCGTTCACCTGGAAGCCGCCGCGGCCCAGGATGTAGCTGCGGTAGGTGTCCGCGCCGAACTTGTTCCCCGAGGAATCGAAGTCCTGGTCGTGCGTGAAGCCGAACCGGACATCGATGTCGCCCGAATAGAACCGCTCGCGGAAGCGGCCGTTGAGGAACGGATTGACCTTGGTGTTGATCTGCGGACTGACCGTCAGGTCGGCGTAGGGCGAGATGACCCAGAAATAGGGCTGCTCGTACGAAAAGCCCCGCCGGTCGGAGATCTGAATCTTGGGCGCCAGAAGGCCCGAGGCGCGGCGCGCCGAGGGGTCGGCATGCCAGAACACGGGCAGATAGAGGACCGGTACGCCAAACACGTGGATGACGGCGTGGCGGTAGTAGATGAGCCGGTGGGCCTTGTCCTGCACGACGCGGTCGGCGCTGATCGACCAGGCCGGCGTCACCGCATGGTGGTTCGCGCAGATCGGGCACGGCGTGTAGATCGCCCTGTTGAGCTCCTGCAGGTCCTCAGAGCGCCGCACCGCTGAGGCGGCGGCAAGCTTGACCTCGACGCTCTGAGCTCCGTCGCTCTCCGGCATGCGGGCGGCGAAGGCCAGGGCGACGCCGGCGCGCATCTTGTCGTCGAGCACGAACTCCTTGGCGAACTCGTAGGTGCCGTCGGAATTGATGATCTGGACGTGGCCGTAGGCCCGAATCACGCCTTGACCGGCGGCCTCGCCCTGCTGGTAGACGACCTTGTCGGCCCGCAAGGTGCGGCCTTCGTAGCGGATCTCGACAGAACCCTCGGCCGTGGTGATCTTGTGCTGGTCGTCGCGAACGATCTGGTCCGCTTCCATGTAGAGTTCGCCCGGCTGCAGGCCGTCAGGCGAAGCCGCGGCCGCGACGGGGCGATACTGCGGGCGCGACTGTGCGATCGCGCCGCCCGCCCACAGGACGGACAGAGCCGCGCCGGCGAGGAGCGCGCACTTGGGTGCGGACGGCGAGCGCCGGCGAGACTTCATAAAGCTGGCGATCCCCTTCTGCCCGGCCCGGCGCGCGAAGCGCAACCCTCGATGCATAGCCGGAGGGGCTGAGGATTCAACCGTCTTCGGTGAAGAAGAGCAGGCTGAGCCCTGAGAGCAACGCCACGAGGGTCGGCGCCCAGGCGGCGGCGAACAGGGGAATGATGTTGCCTTTGGCCAGCGCGCCCGCGAACTGGTTGAAGAAGAAGAACACGAAGCCCAGCCCGACGCCCGCGCCGGCGAGGCCGGCAAGTCCGCCCAATCTCGCGAGCCTCAGCGAGAAGGCCGCCGCGAGAATCGACATGGCCGCGTAGAGCAGCGGCGTCGCCACGAGTTGCAGGAGCCGCAGCCGGTAGCCCGCCGCCGAGAAGCCGGCCTGTTCGGTGAGGCGGATCGCGGTGGGCAGGCGCCAGAAGGAAATCGCCTCGGGAGAGGCCAGACGCTCCATGGCGGACTCGGCGTCCAGGCTGGAGCGGATCGAGAGCGTGTCGGAGTGGACTGAGTTCTGGCCGGCCGCCGCCTCGCGCACGTCCTTCAGCTGCCAGAAGCCGGGCATGAGCCTCGCCTCCGAGGCTTCGATGCGCTGGCGGAAGATCGGCGCTCCCGTGGGGCTCTTCGTGTAGATGAACAGAGAGACGCCGCGCAGGCGGACGAATCCTTTGACCGTGTCGCGCGCCTTGGCATGGATGACGATCTGGGTGTGCTGATCGCCCTGGCGCAGCCAGACGTCCTGGGGCACGTCGCCCAGGTAGTTGCGCATGACGGCGGCGCGATCGTCCTCGTAACGGCCATTGAGCGCGGCGGCCACGGGATTGAGGACGGTCACCGCGAGCACCCCGATGCCGAAGGCGACGACGGCCGAGGGCAGGATGAAGCGCCAGGCCGAGACGCCGGCGGCGCGCATGGCGACGAGTTCGCTGCGCCGGTTAAGCCCGACGAAGGCGCCGATTCCCCCGAACAGGAAGACGAAGGGCAGCAGCACCTGGACCAGCGACGGCGCGCGTAGCAGCGTCAGCCAGAAGATCTCGCGAACGCCCACGTCTGTCCGGATGCCGATGTCGCGCGAAAGGTCGACGAACTCGACGAGCAGGATCACCGCCGAAATGACCGCCAGCGCGACGCCGACGGAGCTCATCGTGCGGGCGACGACGTAGCGCTCGATACGGCTTGGGCCCCTCATGTGGCCGCGACCGCCGGCGCGGACCGGCGCGGAAGCCGGTCGATGAAGCGGCTGGCCCGCTGGTGGAAGATGCTGCGGAAGGCCAGCGCCGTGGCGCCCAG
>JAGWSE010000405.1 GCA_028869395.1 Alphaproteobacteria bacterium
CTTGGCATGGATGACGATCTGGGTGTGCTGATCGCCCTGGCGCAGCCAGACGTCCTGGGGCACGTCGCCCAGGTAGTTGCGCATGACGGCGGCGCGATCGTCCTCGTAGCGGCCGTTGAGCGCGGCGGCCACGGGATTGAGGACGGTCACCGCGAGCACCCCGATCCCGAAGGCGACGACGGCGGAGGGCAGAATGAAGCGCCAGGCGGAGACGCCGGCGGCGCGCATGGCGACGAGTTCGCTGCGCCGGTTCAGCCCGACGAAGGCGCCGATTCCCCCGAACAGGAAGACGAAGGGCAGCAGCACCTGGACCAGAGACGGCGCGCGTAGCAGCGTCAGCCAGAAGATCTCGCGAACGCCCACGTCGGTCCGGATGCCTATGTCGCGCGAGAGGTCCACGAACTCGACAAGCAGGATCACCGCCGAAATGACCGCCAGCGCGGCCCCGACGGAGCTCATCGTGCGGGCGACGACGTAGCGCTCGATGCGGCTTGGGCCCCTCACGTGGCCGCGACCGCCGGCGCGGACCGGCGCGGAAGCCGGTCGATGAAGCGGCTGGCCCGCTGGTGGAAGATGCTGCGGAAGGCCAGCGCCGTGGCGCCCAGAGGCGTCGCGTATTGCAGGACGTTGAGCCAGACGGAGCTTTCGCAACCGGCCTCGATCCCGAATCCCACGATCCTGACCACGGCCGCGAGCGCCGCGGTGACCGCGATGCGCCGGCCGTAGCCCAGGCGGGAGAAGCCGCCCCCCACGATGGCGGCGAACGCCATGGCCATGAAGGCGATGTTGTAGAGCGGCGTCGACAATCGCGCGTTGCCCTCGGCGAGCAGGCTCTTGCGGTTACGCTTCTCCCAGGTCTGCTTCAGGTCGGGAAAGAACAGCTCGTGCAGCCAGCGGTCCGAGGGCTTGTAGTGGACGAGCTCGTCTGTGTTGGCGAGCGGCGTCAGGTCGAAGTCGTACTGGTCGAAGCTCAGGAAGCTCAGCGAGCCGGTCTTGCTGAACTGCTGCATCGAGCCGTCGCGCAGGCTCAGCACCGGCCGACCCAGCCGCCTGGCGATGTGCCCGCGGTCGGCCATGTAGGTGGTCGACGAGCCGTCCGCCTTCGTCTGGTGGATGAAGAGATTGCGGTAATCCCCGTTCTTGTCGATGTCCTGCGCATACACGGTGAGGCCCGGCGCCGGCTCGGTGAACTCGCCCTCGCGGACGAGGGTCGAGGCAAGGTCGGTGCGCACCCGGAAGAGTTCGTTGCGCATCTCCCGGGCCGCCAGCGGCTGCAGAAAAAGGTTCGACAGCAGCGCCAGGAACGCCACCGTGGACGCCAGGCGCATCGCAGGCGCCAGCACGCGCCAGCGGCTCATCCCGCCGGCGAAGCAGACCACGATCTCCTGCTCCGTATGAAGCCTGTTCAGCGCCACGAGCGCGGCCACGAAGACGGCGACCGGCAGCACCATGTTGATCAGCTGCGGCATCGCCAGCAGCGTCACTTCCAGGAAGACGCCCGCGCTCTGGCGCTGGTTGACCATCAGGTCGAGCGCCGACAGGCTCTGGCTGAGCAAGGCGACGCCCGTGAGCGCCAGCGTCGCCATCACGGTCGGGCCGAGCAGCTGTTTCAGGAGATATCGGTCGATCAGGCGCATGCAGGATTGTACGGCTCACCCCGGAGGATTCGGCGCGCCCCGGCCGCGGAGGTGTTCTAAATCACGCGCCGTCGCCCTAGACAACCGGCCCATCTGGCCGCATGGCGTCGGCCGCCCGCTCAGCAAGGTTGAAGAGAGTTCCGATGGAGATCGAGTTCATTGCGGCCGAGGCCGCCTGTCCGCCGAAGACCGCCCTGGCGCGCATCGTGTTCGAGGGCCAGACGCTGGACGGGCAGATCGCCCGCGCGGTCCAGGCCAGCCGGTTCACCGGCGCGAAGGGCCAGACGTTGGACATGCTGGCGCCGGAGGGTCCGGCGGCGCGCCTGGTGCTCGTCGGGGCGGGCAAGGCCGAGGCCTTCGACGCCCTGGGGGCGGAACACGCCGCGGCGACCGCCTACAACGCCGTGAAGACCTCGGGCCTCGAGACGCTGCGGGTGGAGCTGCCCACGAGCGATCCGACGCTCGCGGCGCGGGCGGCGCTGGGCGTGCGGCTGGCGAGCTACCGGTTCGACAAGTACCGGACCAAGGAGCCGGCCGAGAAGAAGCCCTCGATCGCGACGACGCAGGTCGCGGGGGCCAGCGCGGACGCCGCGCGCGAGGCCTTCCCCCCGCTGGCCGCGCTCGCCGATGCGGTGAGCTTCACGCGCGACCTCGTCTCCGAGCCCGCGAACATCCTCTATCCCGCCGAATTCGCCCGGCGCGTTAAGGACCTGGAGAGCCTGGGGCTGCAGGTCGAGATCCTCGGCGAGGACGCCATGCGTGAGCTCGGGATGGGCTCGCTCCTGGGCGTCGGCCAGGGCAGCATCCGCGAAAGCCAGCTGGTCGTGATCCGCTGGAACGGCGCGGCCGACAAGAACGCGCAACCCGTGGCCTTCATCGGCAAGGGGGTCTGCTTCGACACCGGCGGCATCTCGATCAAGCCGGCCGAGAACATGGAAGACATGAAGTGGGACATGGGC
>JAGWSE010000406.1 GCA_028869395.1 Alphaproteobacteria bacterium
TCGGGCCGGCGGCGTCCAGGCTTCGAATGGAGCGGTGATGAACTCGACCTCCGACCGGCCCCTGAACCGGCGCTCCGCCGCCGCGATCAGGGCGGGGCCGGGATCGAGCGCGGTCACATTCCAACCGCGGTGGGCGAGCCCTTCCGTCGCCTTACCGGATCCGCAGCCCACCTCAAGGACCGTGGCGCCCGCGCCCAGGCCCGTGATCCGGCCGATGTCGTCGAACAGGGCGTCTGGATATCCCGGTCGGACGGCGTCGTAGACATCCGCCACGGTGTCGAAGGTGGCGCGAAGCTCCATTGTGCCCTCCGCTCACGTTGCGTTGCAGCATCGGGGCGCAGGCGCCGGCGTGCAAACGACATCTCAGCCGCTTGTCTGTGAGGCTAGATCACAAATGCCCGAAGGGCGAGCCGAGCTGCGGAGGCATGGGTTCGCGGGGCCTCGGCAACCCATTCAACTCCGCAACATGGGTGAGCACGGCGAGCCACCAGAACTCGGCGAGACTCCGAAGCACGACGGCTGCGCGATCAGCCGTCGGTGCGGAGAAGGCGGTTCTCGGATGGGCGGTGGGGAGCGTCATGGCCGGGCGTCCAGGTGCGCCGCGGAGCTTCCGCCCCGGCGGACGAGGGGACAAACGACATCTCGGCCGAGGGTTGGTGAAGTCTGCTCAACAAGGCCCGATCTCCAAGCGCCGCCGTGACGAAGGCCGGGGGGCGCCGTTAGACTGGCGCCCATGATCATCGAGTGGCAGCTCATCGCGCGCCTTGCAGTAGCCGCCGTGGCCACGAGCGCCGTCGGGATCGAGCGATCGCGCCGGCGGCAGTTTATCGGCATGCGCACATTCGGCCTGATCGGCGTCGGAGGGGCGGCGGCAGGCGTGCTCTCGGTTCACATGGGCGTGTCCGACCCGGCCGCCCTCAGCCGGGTGATGCAGGGCATGCTGGCCGGCATCGGTTTCCTGGGCGCGGGCGTGATCGTCCACCCGACCTGGGGGCGGCGCACCACTGGGGTCACCACTGCGGCCTCGATCTGGGTCGCGGCCATCGTGGGTTTCGCGGCGGGCCTTGGGGAATGGTGGCTGACCGGTGTCAGCGTGGTCCTCTCGCTCGTCCTGCTGCTGTTGCCCGAGCCTCTCGCTGCGGACGAACCGGACGACGACCGCGAGAAGGGCCTCTGAAGCGCGCGGCGGGACGGTTAGGCTCGCTTGTTCAAAGTGATGGCGGAACCGTCGGTCTTCTTGGCGGCGCGCTGGCCGGTGGGACCGTAGCCGTCGGGCGCACCCTTCTGACGTTGGGCCGCCACCTCCTCGGCGATCGCGCGAACGAGGCCTTCAGTCACGGTCCGGGCGGCGTTGAGGGCCCGCGCCTGTCGGGCCAGGACGGCGTCGAAGGCCTCGGTGGCGCGGGTCAGCTTCATCCGCGCGGTCATCGGCGCGCCGGCGATGAGCTCCGGCCGGGCGCGGATCTGGGCCGATTCCTTGCGATAGATATTGGCGAGGCGGGAGGTTTCCTCGACGAGCGGGGCGGCGTCCTGCGGCCGGCTCTGCTCGAAGGCCTGGGCCTGTTCGGCGACCAGGCTGGTCAGCCGCTCGGTCAGGATGATCAGTTGCTCGACCCGGTCCTGCGGGCCTTGGGCTGAGAGCGCCATCACTTCAGGCCCTGGAGCTTTAGCATTTCGCGCTCGATGGCGGGGGCGATGCCGATGCCACGGGACCGGGACATCTGTTTGGCCATCGCGTCGGTGAGGACCGACCGGAACATGGCCTCGCCCTGGCCGCCGCCGAACGGAGGCGCGGTGGAAACGCCGGAAAACATCTGCTGCAGCATCACCGAGAGGAACGAGGCCTCGAACGCCTGCGCGGTCTGCTTGATCTTGCCCTGTTTTGCGAGCTCGGCGGTGCTGGTGGCGGTGGGGGTGGGCGTGATGGCCGGGGCCACGGAAACGGCGGTCAAAGGCGTCGTCATCACATCACCTCGATGTCGGCCTGCAGCGCGCCAGCGGCCTTGATGGTCTGGAGGATGGAGATCATGTCGCGCGGCGTGACCCCCAGCGCGTTGAGCCCGGCCACCAGGGTGGCGAGCGAGGCGCCCGACTTCAGCGTCATGAACTTCTTGCCCTTCTCCTCATCCACCGAGACGGAGGACTGCGGGACGACCGCTGTGCTGCCGTTGCGGGAGAACGGCAGGGGCTGGCTGACCGCGGGGGCCTCGTTGACGGTGATGGTCAGGTTGCCCTGCTGGATGGCCACAGTGGAGATGCGGACGTTTTCGCCCATGACGATCACGCCGGCGACTTCGTCGATGACCACCTTCGCCGGGGCGTCCGGCTGAACGGAGAGGTTCTCCACGTTGGAGACGAACTGCATCATGTCCTGGCCCGTCGCGGGCTTGATGGCGACGATGGTCGGGTTCTCGGCGACGGCGGTGCCCGGGTACTTGGCGTTGATCACCGCGGCGATGCGGTCGGCTGTGGTGAAGTCAGGGTTGCGCAGGGTCATGCGCAGGACCGGGAGGCTGTCGAGGTTGAAGTTGACTTCCTTCTCGACGATGGCGCCGTCGGCGATCCTGCCGGCCGTGGGCACGCCACGGGAAACCGAAGAGCCCGATGCGCCCTGGGCGCTGATGGCGCCGGTCTGAACCGTGCCCTGGGCCACCGCATAGACCTGGCCGTCGGCGCCGAGAAGCGGGGTGACCAGCAGCGTGCCGCCCAGCAGGCTCTTGGCGTCGCCCATGGCCGAGACGTTGACGTCGACGTGCGATCCCGAGCCCGCGAACGCCGGCAGCTTTGCGGTGACCATCACGGCCGCGACGTTCTTGGTGTTGAGATTGGCCGAGCGCGTATTGACGCCGAGACGCTCCAGCATGGCTTCGAGGCTCTGCTGGGTCATCGGGGCGTTTCGCAGGGCGTCGCCGGTGCCGTTCAGGCCGACCACGATGCCGTAGCCGACCAGCATGTTGTCGCGCACGCCCTCGAAGTCGACGATGTCCTTGATGCGGGAACTCGCCGCAGCGGGGCCGGGCGCGAAGAGAGCCGCCGCGAGGCTTGCGAGCAGGAGACGAAGAACAAGACGCATGGTTAACCGCGAAGCTGCTTCGGCGATGACCTTGCGACGGACGTGCCAGGTGTAGGCGGTCGAAAAGGCGTTTGGATTCAAGAGCTGGGCGGGATTGGCCGGGGGGCGTCGCCGCCTCCCGGCAGAAATTGCCCGGCATTAACCATACCGCAAGCCGGCAGACCCGAAGCTGGCGTTAAGGGTAGGCGTTCGAGTCGAGGCCGATGAAGGTCACCGGAACAGGCGGGGTCGGGCAGGCGGGCGGATCTCGGCAGGCGCGCGCCGCGGGGGGCGACGGCTTCCGGCTGCCTGATGCCTCGGAGACCGGAAGTGCGGCGCAGACCGGCGCCGTGGCGACGCCCGCGGCAGTGATGGGTGTCGATGCGCTCCTGACCTTGCAGGACATCGGCGGCCCGATGGAGCGCCGCCGCCGCGCCGTCGGGCGGGGCGGCAGACTGCTCGACGTCCTGGACGGGTTGAGAGTGGCGCTGCTTTCGGGCGAGCTCTCCACGGCCGACCTGCAGCGCCTTCAGCGCACGCTTACGGAGCAGCGGCCTGCGACGGATGATCCCAGGCTCGAGGCGCTGCTCGACGAAATCGAGACCCGCGCCGCCGTGGAGCTCGCCAAGCTGGAGGCGGCGCGTGCGGCGTAATCGCGCGGTAGTGATCAGCCCCGATTTGAAACCATTGTTCGTTTTGCTATAAGCCCGCCGCGTGTCACTCGGGGAGTTCAGGGGGCTCGAGGCATCCATGAAAACAGCCGCAGTTCTGGCTGAAAAGTCCGAATACCGTCCCACAGAGGACGAGGAGTTCATGAATGAGCGACAGCTTGAGTATTTCAAGCAGAAGCTCATGGATTGGAAAGAGGAAATCCTCAGGGAATCTCGCGAGACCCTGACCCACCTGCAAAGCGAGACTGAGAACCATCCGGACCTGGCGGATCGGGCGTCGTCCGAAACCGACCGGGCTCTTGAGCTTCGCACCCGCGACCGCCAGCGCAAGCTGATCTCCAAGATCGACGAAGCGCTGCGGCGGATCGAGGACGGAAGCTACGGCTACTGCGAAGAGACTGGCGAGCCGATCGGCGTCGCCCGCCTCGAAGCCCGTCCGATCGCCACCCTGAGCCTCGAAGCCCAGGAGCGGCACGAGCGCCGCGAACGGGTGCACCGGGACGACTAGACCGGTCAGCCACGATCGCTTTCTCCGGCCCCGTGAGGGGCCGTTTTTGTCTTCGAAGCTAGGCCTTGCGCGCGACTGCGGGGGCGGGGCGGAGGCCGGTTTCGACCATGCCGAAGAGCGCGGGGATGACGTCCTCGATCCGCTCCGCCGCCCGCCAACTGTCCATGAAGTCGGCCGGCGTCAGGTTTTCGTCCACCGTCATCTGGAAGAGCTCGAAGAGCGGCCGCCAGAAGCCGCGGGGATTGTAGAAGACCACCGGCTTCGCATGCAGCTCGAGCCGGCGCCAGGAGAGCAGTTCGACCACTTCCTCGAGCGTGCCCACGCCGCCCGGCAGGACCACGAAGCCGTCCGCGGCGTCGAACATCATCTGCTTGCGCTCGTGCATGGACCTCACGACGACGTGCTCGACGGTTTCGAGCGCTCGTTCGCGACCGACCAGGAAATCCGGGATGATGCCCAGCACGCGGCCGCCCGCCTCGTGCGCGGCGCGCGCGCAGGCGCCCATCAGGCCCACCCCGCCGCCGCCGTAGACGAGCTTCAGTCCGGCGCCGGCGAGAGCCTCGCCGAGCCCCCGGGCCGCGGTGAGGAAACCCGGATCGGCGGCCTCCGAAGAGCCGCAGAAGACGCAGATGGAATCCAGTTGTCCGGCGTGCGCCGCCATGTCGATCGCTCTTCTCCCTCGGTCGGGCGCTTGCGGGAGCGCGCGGATGGCCCGATTAGCTGAGCTTAAGGAGATTCAAGCCGACCGTGTTCCCGAAATCCGCCGCCCTGATGGCGCTGGCGAGCCTGGCCCTGCTCGCCGGTTGCAACCGAAAGGCCGCCGCCCCGCCCGATGCGCCCCAGACGCGTCAGGCGGAATCCGGCTACGCGACGCCGCCCGCTGTTCTCAAGGTCACGCGCGAGGGCGCCGGCTTGCGGCTGACCGGGCGGGCGCGCCCGGGCGCGGAAGTTCGATTGGCGAGCCCCTCGGGCGCGGCGATGTCCGCCACCGCCGACGCGTCCGGGCTCTGGAACCTCGATCTGCCGCCCTCGCCGGAGGGGCGCATCTTCGGCCTCTCGGCGATGGTGGGCGGTCGGCCGGTGCAGGCGCAGGGCTACATCCTGGTGACGCCTCAGGGTCCCGCGGCTCAGCTGCGTGCGGGCGCGGCGGCGCTCAGGCTTGATCCACAGACCTCCCCCGCGCTCGGCGCTCTGGATTTCGACACGACGGGCGCGGCGATCGTTTCCGGGATCGCGCCGCCCTCCGGCCTGGTGTTCCTGAAGCTCGACGGCCGCCAGATCGCCGAGGGACGCACGGACGCGGCCGGCCACTACGCCATCGCGATCTCGCACGCGATTCCGCGCGGGCGCCACGTGCTGGACGTCAGCGGCGACACTTTCTCGAACCACGCGACGGTGGAGATCGCGCCGCCAGCGCCCCTTGTGGTGGGACCCATGCGTCTCCAGGTGACGCTGGGCGGCCTCAGAGCCGACTGGTTGACGCCAGGGGGCGGGCTGCAGTCCACCATCCTGCTGGACTGAGGAGGCGAAGAGGGTTGGCGCACGTCCACGCCGCAGCATCGAGGTTCCGGGGCGCGGGAGCGGTCGCGCCGGCCGGCGCCGCCTTCGATTTCTGGGGCTCGATGGCGGATCTGGGTCGGCTGGTGCTGCGCTCCGGCGCGCCCCGCCTGAAGCTGAGGCTCGCTGCGGCGCTGGGGCTCGTGTTCCTGGGCAAGGTGGCGGGAGTCTGGTCGCCGGTGGCGTTCGGAGACGCCATCAATGTGCTGAAGCCGCATGTGCCGGCGAGTCTGCTGCCATTCGTCTTCGGCGCGCTGGCCGCTTCGGCGCTGAGCCTGGGGGCGGCGGCCGCGCCGTTCGCCCGCGACGCCATCTTCATGCGGGTCTCGCAGGCGACCATGGCCAAGGCGGCGGTGGAGAGCTTCGAGCACGCGCTCGGCCTTTCCCTCGATTTCCACCAGTCGAAGCAGATGGGCACGCTCGCCCGTGTGATCGACCGCGGCGCGCGCTCCACCGACTTCCTGATCCGCAGCGTGGTCTTCAACATCGGCCCGACCCTCGTCGAGCTCGTGCTCGCCATGGGCGTCATGGCGCTGCGGCTGGGCTGGGCCTTCTCGGCGATCACCTTCGCCAGCATCGTGATCTACGTGATCGTCACCTTCCGGATCACCGATTGGCGCCTCGGGCACCGGCGCCGCCTCAATGAGACCGACAACCGGGCGGCCGGGCTCTCCGTGGACGCGCTGATCAACTACGAGACCGTGAAGACCTTCGGGGCCGAGCCGCGGGTCGTGGCCGGCTACGGCCGCGCCATGGCCGACTACGTGGACGCCAGCGTGCAGGCCAACACTTCGCTCAACATGCTGAATGCGGCCCAGCAGGTGATCCTGCAGGCCGGGCTCGCCGTGACCATGGTGGCGGCCGGCCTCTACGCCGTGCATGGCGCGCTCACCATCGGGGGCGTCGTCACCGCGAGCCTGCTGCTGCGCAACCTGTACGCCCCGCTCGGCAACCTGGGCTTCAACTATCGCGAGATCCGCCAGGCCTTCATCGACATGGAGCAGATGGTGGACCTGCTGGCGGTCAACCCGGAGATCACCGACGCCCCAGACGCGCTCGACCTGCCGCCCGCCAGCGGCCTCGGCGCCTCGCTCGCGTTCAGGGAGGTCAGCTTCCGTCATGACGCGCGTTCCACGGGCCTGCGCGATGTGAGCTTCGCGGCGAAGCCGGGCGCCACCGTGGCGCTGGTCGGCCCCTCGGGCGGAGGCAAGACCACGGCCGCGCGACTGGCGATGCGGCTTATCGATCCGCAGTCGGGGCGGGTGGAGATCGACGGTCTGGACCTGCGCCGCGTGCGCCAGGCCTCGCTGCGGCGGGCGGTGGCGCTGGTGCCGCAGGACGTGGCGCTGTTCAACGACACTCTCTACGCCAACATCGCGTTTCCGAGACCGGACGCACGGCCCGAGGAGGTGAGGGCTGCAGCGGAGGCCGCCGAACTCGGTCCCTTTATCGACGGCCTGCCGGAGGGGCTCTCGACGCTGGTCGGCGAGCGGGGCCTGAAGCTCTCCGGCGGCGAGCGCCAGCGGGTGGGCATCGCCCGCGCGTTGCTGGCCGATCCCCGGCTCCTGATCCTCGACGAGGCGACGAGCGCGCTGGATGGGCCGACGGAAGCGGCGATCCAGGACACGCTGCGCAAGGTGCGCGCCGGGCGCACGACCCTGGTCATCGCCCACCGGCTGTCCACAGTCGTCGATGCCGACGAGATCCTGGTGCTCAGGCGTGGGCGCATCGTCGAACGGGGCGCCCATGCCGAGCTGCTCGAGCGCAAAGGCGAGTACGCGGCGCTCTGGCGGCGGCAGACGCGGGAGCTCTAGCCAGGGCGAGCAACGGAGCGGCTATTCCGCAGCCTGAGGCAGATCGTTGGACGGGATCGGCCGCGGGGGCGTTCTCGGCGCAAGACCCATGCGGCGGCGGCCCCACCCCCAGACCCGGCCGATGCGGGCCGACAGCACCTTGGGTGCGGCCAGCAGGACAGGGGTCAGCACCAGCGTCAGAAGCGTAGCGAACGACAGTCCCCAGACGACCGCGCCGGAAAGCTGAACCCACCACTCCGACCCGGGCGCCTTGTACTCCAGGTGTCCGGCGCGGAAATTGGGGTGGATCTGGAACATCAGCGGCAGCAGGCCCACGACGGTCACGATGGTCGTCAGCATCACCGGCCGGAAGCGCTGGGCGGCGGCGCGGACCGAGGCCTCGTCGGCGGCGAAGCCCTGACGCCGGAGCTGATAGAAGGTGTCGACGAGCACGATGTTGTGGCCGACGACGACGCCTGCCAGCGCCACGACGCCCGTGCCCAGCATGATCACCGAGATGTAATCGAAGGTGTGCAGCAGGTTGATCTGCACGCCCAGCAGCACGCCGACGGTGGACAGCGCCACGGCCGAGAGCGTCACCACCACACCGTAGAAGCTGTTGAACTGCCACAGCAGGATCACGCCCATCATGAAGAGCGAGACCAGCATGGCGGTCATGAAAAAGGCCTGCGCCTTCTGGCCCTCTTCATCGGCCCCGCGGAATTTCCAGCGCACTGAAGGGTCGATCCCGGCCTTTGCGAGCCACGGCTTAAGGGCGGCGATCTTCTGGTTGGCGGCGACCCCGGGCCGGGCGTTCGCCTGGATGATGACCACCCGTTGCGAGTCCCGCCGCTGGATGCTCGTCACCTGCTGGGCGGGCGTGCGCTTGATGAAGTAGCTCGCCGGCACAGGGCCCTGAGGTGTGGTGATCTTCAGCGCGTCGAAGGCGGCGATGTTGCGCGCCTGGGGCGGGAAGCGGACGCGGATATCCAGCTCATCGGTGGCGTCGTCCGGGCGGAAGCGGCCGGCCAGAACCCCGTCGGTGACGAACTGGATCGCCTGGCCCACCGACAGCACGTCGACGCCGTAGCGGCCGGCCGCCTCGCGGTCGACGGTGAGGTTCCACTGGATCCCGGGCGAGGTGCGGTTGTCTTCCAGGTCCTTCAGCTGCGGATCGGCGGCGAGCTTGGCCTTCACGATGTCGGCGGCACGGTTGAGTGCGTCGGGGTCGCGCCCGCGCAGTTCCACCTGCACGTCCTTGCCGGTGGGAGGGCCGCCCTGCGGTTCGCGCACTTCGGTCTGCAGGCCCGGCAAGTCGGCGACGCGCTTGCGCACCTCGGCGGCGATGTCGGCGCCGCGCACGCCCAAGGCCTTGCGCGCCTCGAAATCCACGAATTCCACCTGGATACGGCCCACCGTGTCGTTGGGGGGGCCGCCGTCCATTCCGCCCGGGCTCATTGGGCCGGAGCGGACATAGAGCGACTTCATGCCTCTGATGCCCATAAGCCGGCGCTCGACGCTCGCCACCAGCTGGTCGTCGGCGGCGACGCTCAGGTTGCCGCGCGCCTTGACGTACACCGCGACGAACTCAGGATCCTCCTTCAGGAAGAACTCGGTGGCGTGCTTGGTCGCGCCGAACCACATCACCACGCCAACCACCACCGCCAGCGCGACGCCCGCCGTCGCCAGCGGATGGCGCCCGAGCCGCGAGATCGTGCGGGCGTACCAGCCCATGAAGCCCCGCATCTCGGTGGGGTCGCCGTGCTCGGCCTTGTGCAGCTCGGCCAACACCTCAGGGTCCACGGCCGCCTTTCGTCCGAAGATCGATCCCAGCGCCGGCGTGAAGATCAGGGCCACGAAGATCGACGCGCCCAGGACGAAGAACAGGGTCAGCGGCAGGAAGCTCATGAATTTCCCGGCGATCGAGTTCCAGAACATGAACGGGACGAAGGCGCAGAGCGTCGTCAGCGTGCCGTTGACGACCGGCCAGAACATCCGTTTGCCGGCGGCGGCGAAGGCCTCCTCCTTCGGCGCGCCCTCGGCCATCTTGCGGTCGGCGTACTCCACCACCACGATGCCGCCGTCGACCAGGATGCCCACGGCGAGGACCAGGCCGAACATCACCATCTGGTTCAGCGTCACGCCCTTGGCGTGCAGCATCAGGAAGGCCAGCAGGAAGCAGACGGGGATCGCCGCGCCGACCATCAGGCCCTGGCGGATGCCGAGGCTGCCGACCACGATCAGCATGACGAGCAGGGTTGCGGTGAGCAGGCCGCTTTCCAGAACCAACAGGGTGCGGCCGATGAATTCGCTGTCGTCGTAGACGAAGTCGGCGTGCACGGTCGGCGGCCAGCGCTTCTCCTCCGCCTCGACCGTCTTGCGGACCTGAGCGGTGGTGTCGAGGACGTTGGCGCCGATGCGCTTGACCACGTCGAGCGAGAAGCTCCGCTCGCCATTGTAGCGGGTGATCGAGGTGGGCTCCTTGAAGGTGCGGTGCACCTCGCCGATGTCGCCGATGGTGACGACGCGGTCGCCGTTCTTCTTGATCGGCAAAGCCAGGATGTCCGCGGGGCTGGTCACCACCCCCGGCACCTTCACCGCGAAGCTGCCGGCGCCCGACTGCAGGTCGCCCGCCGGGACCAGCTGATTGTTGCGGGCGATCACCGCCCCCAGGTCAGAGGCGGTGATGTTGTAGGCCTCCATCCGCAGGGGATCGATGGTGACCTCCAGCATCTCCTGGCGCGCGCCGTTCATGTCCGCTTCGAGGACGCCGGGCTGGGTCTCCAGCCGGTCCTTCAGGTCGCGGGTGATGCGGTAGAGTTCGCGCTCGGGCGCTTGGCCGTGGATGACCACCCCGATCACCGGGTTCTCGGCCGGGTTCGCCTCCTCGATGATCGGCTGCTCGGCGTCCGGCGGGAAACGGGCTCGGGCCAGGTCCACCTTGGCGCGGACGTCGGCCATCACCTTGTCCTTGTCGAAGTTCGGCTCGAACTCCAGCTGCACGATGGCCTGGTTCTCGCGGGCCACGGCGTTCATCTGCTTGAGCCCTTCGAGGCCCTGAAGCTGCACCTCCATGGGCTTGATCAGCAGCCGCTCGGCGTCTTCCGGCGAGACGCCGGGGAAGGGCACGATGATGGCGACGAACGGGAAGGGGATGTCGGGGTCCGCCTCCCTGGGCATCGACAGATAGGCGAACAGGCCGAAGATCGCCGCGATGAGCGTCACGCCCAGCACCACCTTGCGGCGCTTGATGGCTCCATCGATGAGGGCGGCGATCATGGTGCTCTCCGGCGGATGCCGCGCGTCACATCGCGCTCGCCACCCGGACCTTCTGGCCTTCGGTGACGTAGGATTGGCCGACCGTGATCACCCGCGTGGGCCCCGACAGGCCCCGCACCCAGGCGCCCTGCGGCGTCTGCTCCATGACGGTCACGGGGGCGAAGGCGACCCGGTCGCCGTCGGTGACGTAGCGCAGGCCCTGGCGTCCCGCGCTGTCCAGCACCAGCGCCGAGACGGGCGCCAGGTGCGCGGGGCCGCGGCCGGCGGAGATCCGCACGTCCGCCGACAGGCCGGAGCGGATGGCCAGCCCCGGATTCGGGACCACGATCTCCAGGTGGTAGGTCCGCGTGGTCGGATCGGCGTCATGGGCGACGTAGCGGATCTTCCCGTGCAGGGTCTGGCCCTCGACGAGGTGGGCGACGGCCGGCGCGCCGACGGCGAGCTTGGCCGCGTCGGTCTCGGGCACGTCGCCCACGATGAGCAGCGGATCGAGCTCGATCATCGTCCCGCAGGACTGGCCGGGCGAGAGATAGGTCCCGATCTCGGCGTCGCGGTGATCGAACACGCCGGCGAAGGGGGCGCGGATGTCCACTTGTCGCAGGGCGATCTCGGCCGCGCGCACCGCCGCCTGGGCGGCGTCGAGGTTGGCCTGACCCTGGGCGACCTGAGTCGCCGAACGGAAATTCCGCCGGGCGAGTTCGACGTTGGCCTGCTGCTGCAGCTGGGCGGACCTGAAGTTCGCGCGCGCCTGGTCTAACGCCGCCTGGCGCGCGTCGACGGACAGGCGGCAGAGCACCTGGCCCTGCCGCACCACGGCGCCCTGCAGGACCGGGGTCTGGGCGACCAGCCCCGCTGTTTCCGACTTCACGAGCACCGAGCGCGTCGCCTGGGTGCGGCCGCGCAACACCACGTCGTACTCCCGCACCTGTTCGGGGATCAGCCGGACCTGAACGCTCGCCAGGGGCTGGGGGCCGGCAGGGTTGGCTTCGGCTGCGCTCGGCGCATGACCGCCGCCCGCCAGCGTGCGCACAGCGAAATAGCCGACCACCAGAACGGCCACGACGAGCACGAAGAGGTACTGCGATTTCA
>JAGWSE010000407.1 GCA_028869395.1 Alphaproteobacteria bacterium
CTGATATCGCGCTCGTGCCACAGGGCGACGTTCTCCAGCGCCGGCGTCACCGCCGCGCGCACCAGGCGCGAAAGGCCGGTCAGGTTTTCGGTCAGGATCGGGTTGCGCTTGTGGGGCATCGCCGAGGAGCCCTTCTGGCCGGCCTCGAACGGCTCCTCCGCCTCGAGGACCTCGGTGCGTTGCAGGTGGCGGATCTCCACCGCCAGCCGCTCGATCGAGGCGGCGACCACGGCCAGGGCGGCGAAGTAGGCGGCGTGGCGGTCCCTGGGGATCACCTGGGTGGAGACCGGCTCCACGGCCAGGCCCAGCTTGCGGGCCACATAGGCCTCCACCTCGGGGGCCACGTTGGCGAAGGTGCCCACCGCGCCGGAGATGGCGCAGGTGGCGATCTCCTCGCGGGCGGCAACCAGCCGGGCGCGGGCGCGCTCGAACTCGGCGTAGTGGCCGAGCAGCTTCAGGCCGAAGGTGGTGGGCTCGGCGTGGATGCCGTGGCTGCGGCCGACGGTGGGCGTGAACCGGTGCTCGTAGGCGCGCCGCTTCAGGGCGGCGAGCACCAGGTCGACGTCCTCCAGCAGCAGGTCGGTGGCGCGCACCAGCTGCACCGCCAGCGTGGTGTCGTTGACGTCCGAGGAGGTCATCCCCTGGTGCAGGAACCGCGCCTCGGGCCCGACCACCTCGGAGACGTGGGTCAGGAAGGCGATGACGTCGTGCTTCACCTCCCGCTCGATCTCGTCGATGCGGTCGGGGTTCCAGACGGCGTCCTTGCCCTTGGCCCAGATGACGCGGGCGGCCTCGGCGGGGATCACGCCCAGCTCGGCCATCGCCGAGGCGGCGTGCGCCTCGATCTCGAACATGATGGAGAACCGGGTCTGGGGGGCCCAGATCTCGGCGGCTTCCTTGCGCGCGTAACGAGGGATCATCTTGCGCGCGGTTTGCGAGCGGGGCGGCGGAAAGTCAAATGCTCTCGCGCTACTCCGCCTCGCCGCGCGCTTTGCGCGCGTCGCTCATCGCCCGCTTCAGCCCCGGCGCGGCCAGCAGGTAGTGGAAGGCGCCCCACAGGCCGATCGCATAGGCGATCAGGATGCCCTGGCGGGTGCCCACGACCAGCGCTCCGTGACAGGCCGCCGCCGCCGCAGCGCCCGCCGCCGTCGGGGCCTCGCCGCCCGGGCAGGCCTGCTGGAACGCCGCCACCGGCGCCTGGAAGAAGCCCGCCAGCGCCGTCCACACCCCGCCGGCTTGCGGGTGGGCGTAGTGGAAGGCCGACAGGTGGTCGATGATCCAGCCGGTCAGGGGCGGCCCGCCGCCCAGCCCGATCAGGTTCAGGAAGAAGAACAGGATCGCCGTCGCCGTCGCCCGCCGGCGGGTCGAGACCATGTTCTGGATCACCCCGAAAGTCGGGCCAAGGTAGGTGTACGAGAACAGGCCCGGCAGGATCAGCAGCGCCGCCGCCGTCTGCCAGCTTCCGGCGGTGTAGATCGCCACGATGAACGGATAGGCGACCGTCACCCCGATGGCCGGCACCAGCGCGTACCAGCGCGCCCCCGACTTCGCCAGCCGGTCGGTCAGGAAGCCGCCCGCCAGTGTGCCGACGCCCTGGCCGACGCCGGCCACCAGTCCGGTCACCAGGCCGACCGTGCCGTAGGAGAGGTGGAACGCCCGCAGGAAGTAGGGCGGCACGAACTGGCCGCCTCCGTAGCCCGCCGTCGAGACCAGGGTCACGCCCAGCACCATGTTCAGCACCGGCCATTTGCCGAACAGCGTCGCGATCACCGCGCCCATCTCGCGCAGCTCGGCCGAAAGGCCCATCGGCCGGCCGTGCTCCTCGGCGGTCACCGCCTCGGGGATCGGGACGACGCCCTCCGGCTCGGAATGCCCGCGCGGCGGCTCCTTGATCAGCAAGCGGATGGCGATGGCGATGGCCAGGCCAGGCAGGCCCACCACCATGAAGGCCGCCTTCCAGCTGAAGTGCTGGACGATCTCGCCGCCGATCACCGCGCCCAGCATCGAGCCCAGCGGGATGCCGAAGGAATAGACCGCCAGCGCCGAGGCCCGCCGGTTCGGCGGATAGTAGTCGCTGATCAGGCTGTGCGCCGGGGGCGATAGCCCCGCCTCGCCGACGCCCACCCCGAAGCGGTAGAGCGCCAGCGTCGCGAAGTTCGCCGCCGTCCCGCAGAGCGCAGTGAACGCCGACCAGATGACGATCGCGCCGGTGATGATGTTGACCCGGTTGAACCGCTCGGCGAACCGCGCCAGCGGGATCCCCAGGAAGGTGTAGAGCAGCGCGAAGAACAGCCCGCCCAGCAGCCCGAGCTGGGTGTCGGTGATCTTCAGGTCCTCTTTGATCGCCTGCCCGATCGTGGCGATGATCGTCCGGTCGATGAAGTTCAGCGTGTAGGCGATCACCAGCAGCACGAGCACGAGCTGCTTGTAGCGTTCCGAGAAGTGCGGCTTCGCCGCGCGCGGCGCGGCTCCGCCGCGGGCCCTCACCGCCTGGTCGGTCATCCGGCTCCCCCCTTTGTTTGGAACGAGGTTAGCCGTGAGCCGGGGGCGGGGGAACCGCTAGTTTCCGGCCTCGGCCTCGGCGTCCCAGAAAGCGGTCACGCCGAGGGTCGCGAGCTTGGAGAACAGGCGCTGCAGGTTGCTCAGGTTGTCGGCCAGGCCGTGACCGCGGCCGTCGGGCAGCGCCAGCTGCTCGAGCGCGGCGAGCCGGCCGCGCTCGAGCCGGCGGCAGAAGCCCTGCCGCTCCAGCTTGGCCACATGGCGCCTGACGGTCTCCGACGGCAGCCCCAGGCGCTTGGCCAGCGTGAGCGTCCGGATCGGATGACGCATGTCGTCCGGCACCGGGCCCTCGATCGCCACCGCCTCGTCCGGCAGGTGCTCGGCGTTGGCGCGCGCCATCTCCAGCAGGATCAGCCCGGTGACCGGATCGCCCAGCCGGCGCATCATCTGGTCGATGACCCGCAGCATGTATTCCGAGATCGCCCGATTCCCGATCCGGACCGGCGCGGCGGGCAGGGGAGCGGCTGCGAGCGGCTGCGGCAGGTTGGTGAGCAGGCCCAGCGCCTTCAGCTCGCGGTAGAACCGCCTCAGCCGCTCATAGCGCGCCGTGGCGATGACGAGGTAGGCGGGATCGCTGACCCGCGCCGCCGTGATCAGCACGCCGCGCGGCGTGATCGTGCAGGCGCCGCTCGCCGCCAGACGCGAGATCCGACGCCGCACCGTTTCATAGGGCAGGCGCAGGGAGGCGGCCACGGCGCTCACCGAGACGGGCCGGCGCACCTCGTCCGGCGGCGGCGCGTCGATCGAGGCATAGCGCAACTGCTGCTGCGGATCCTGGCTGACCGCCGCCACGTTGGCCTCCAGCACCACCGACAGGATCAGAGGGTCGATGACGTCGTTCTCGCCACGGCTGAGCGCCATGATGTCGAGCACGAAGCCGAGCGAGGCCCGGCCGGCCCGCCAGCCGGTGGCGGCCACGGTCGTCGCCAGGTTGAAGGGCGCGTCGTCCATGCGACTCCAAAGGTGGGCGGCGATTCGGGCGCTGCCAAGGTGAAGCTTGGTCGCGGATGGCCACGGGCGTACCTTTGGGCGACGGTGCGAAGACGCCGCGGCAAGGGAGATCGCAGATGGCCAGCGAAACCTTGGTCCGGACCGAAAGGCTGGAAGGCGCGTGGGTCGAACCTCGCAACCGCTGGCAGGCCGGCGCCAACTCGATCCACAACGACGAAACGGCGAAGAAGGTGGGCATGCGCGGCGGCACGATCCCCGGGACCGTGCACCTGTCTCACTTCGGGGCGCTAATGACCGAGCTCTTCGGAGAGCGCTGGCTGCGGGAAGGCCAGATATCGATGTACTACACCTTCGCGACGCTGGACGGGGAGCCGGTGCGGGCGGTCATCGAACGCCCCGCAGAGGGCCCGGTCGACAACGTGCAGCTTCAGGCCTTCGTCGAGACACCCGACGGCAGGACCGTCGCCAAGGGCACGGTCGCCTGCGGCCGACCCGCGGCGCCAGGCTATGTCCGCGGTCTCGAGCTCGCCGACGCGCCGCGCTCCGAGATCCGCATCCTGGAGGCGATGACCCCGGGCCTCGTGACGGTCGACCAGGCCGACTACGCGGTGAAGGAGGGCGCC
>JAGWSE010000408.1 GCA_028869395.1 Alphaproteobacteria bacterium
ACGGTCGAGCTGGAAGGCACCTGGAACGACAAGGCCACGACGCTTGCCGTCCTGAAGCCGGTCTCCACCTTTGTGCTGGCGGCCGTGGTCCTCGATTCCGAGGGCCTCATGGGGGCGCGCACCCTGGATGCCTCGCAGGTCCTGATGGTCTCGGGCGAGGCGCTGCGGCGGGCGATGCAGCAGGACGCGCGGTTTTGCTTCACCGTCGCCCTCGAGCTCGCCGGCTGCTACCGCGGCGTCGTTCGCTCGCTGAAGAACCAGAAGCTGCGCGGCGGAATCGAGCGGCTCGCCAACTATCTGCTCAGCCAGCAGGCCCAGCAGGGCGGGCCCGAGACCTTCACCCTGCCGCACGAGAAGCGCGTGCTGGCCTCGCTGCTCGGCATGACGCCGGAGAACCTCTCCCGCGCCTTCGCCACGCTCGGAGACTATGGCGTGGTGGTGAGCGGGCCGGTGGTGACCATCGCCAGGCCGGTCGTGCTCAAGCGGCTCGCCAAGCCCGACCCGCTGATCGACCACCGCGCGCCGGCGTCCGAGGTCGCCTCCGGCGCGGCTGAGCTGGAGCGCTGGACCGGACTGGTCCGGGCGGCGTCCTAGCCGCCGAACTGCGCCAGCTGGCGCGTGTCGCCGCTGATGCCTTCCGCCAGCCTGTGGCCCTTGGGCTTGCCGGCCAGCGCGGTCGTGATCCGCGCCTTGAGCGCCTCGGGCGCGTCGGATTGCAGGAGGTCGCGGAGGTCGATCCCCAACTCGCCGAACAGGCAAAGCCTGAGGGCCCCGCGGGCGGTGATCCTCAGCCGGTTGCAGCTGTCGCAGAACCCGGGCGCATAGGGTGCGATCAGGCCGATGCGCCCGGCGTAGTCGGGATGGGCGAACTCGACCGCCGGGCCGTCGTCGAAGGCCCGCTCGCGCCGCGTCCAGCCGCGCGCCGTCAGCCAGTCCGTGAGCACGGTCCCGGGCACGTGCTGGTCGGCGCAGAAGGCGGCGTTGTCGCCGGTCCGCATCAGCTCGATGAAGCGCACCGCCACCGGCCTTTCGCGCACGAACTCGGCGAAGGCCTCGAAGCCGTCGCCCACGCCGTCCCTCAGCAGCACGCCGTTCACCTTCACCACCGGCACGCCGAGCGCCAGCGCCTGGTCGAGCCCGCGGACCACGGACTCCAGCCGGTCGTGCCCGGTGATCCGCTGGAAGGCGGCGCGGTCGAGGGAATCGATGCTGACGTTGAGGTTGGTCAGCCCCGCCTCGCGCCAGGCGCCGACCTGCCGCTCTAGGTTCCAGCCGTTGGTGGTGATGGCGAGCTTCTCGACGCCGGGGACCGCCGCCACGCGGGCCATGATCTCCGGGACGTCCTTGCGGACGCTAGGCTCGCCTCCGGTCAGCCGCACCTTGGAGACGCCCATATCGGCGAAGGCGCGCGTCACGCGCTCGATCTCCGTCGGGGTCATGAACGATAGCGGCCCCGTCTTGCGGTAGCCGTCCGGCAGGCAATAGGCGCAGCGGAAATTGCAGACCTCGGTGATCGAGATCCGCAGGTAGTGGAAGCGACGGCCGAAGCCGTCGGTGAGACGCGCCAAGACTGGCCCCTTTCCAAACACGGGAGGCGACGGCGTTTCCGCCGTCGCCCTCGGACCGCCGCGCGGCGGGCCTCGGCCGGGCCGCCATGGCGCTCAGGCTTTAGGCGGACGGGCTCGGAGCGATGTTGCGGTCCAGCCTGCGCCGGACCTCGCCTGCAGGGTATGGGCGCCCGGGACGGCGGCCTTGATATGCGTCAAGCGGCCGCCGGGCGGGGCTGGGTCAACATCGCCCAATAGGCGGCCGCGAAGCCTGCGAACGCCAGGACCCAAAGCAGCGCCGAGGCGGAGAGCAGGACCACGTGGGTGGCGGGCAGGAAGGCCGCCGCCACCCGCGTCAGCGCGGCGAGGTTGATGGCCAGGTAGATCGCGCGGGTCGCGGCTCCCGCCTGCAACGGCCGGCCGGTGTGGCCCCGCGTCGCGCGGCTCATCACGGCCAGCGTCATCACCCCGATCGCGCCGGCGGTGAGCGCATGGATGCCGGCGGTGCGCGGCACGAGGGGGGTCAGGATCGAGGCGCCGAGAAGGACCAGCCCGAGGGCGAGCCAGAAATAGCCCAGGTGCAGCACCCACAGCATCGGCTCCTTCAGGGTGCGCAGGCCCTGCCAGCGGGCGAGGCGGGCGAAGGCGCCCAGGCCGGCCAGCGCCAGCGCCGCGCCCGTCACGGGGGCCTGCGGCGCGATCGCCCACAGGAGCGCGCCCGCCGCGGTAAGCGCCAGCGCCGCCTTGTCCAGCGGTCGCTCCGGCTGGGCGGGCTGGGCGTCCAGGCCCTGGGCGCGCATCCAGTTGCGGGTGAAGCTCGGGATGATGCGTCCGCCGATCAGGCTGATCAGGGTCGCCGCGACCCCCAGGGCCAACCGCACGCCGACGCCGAGATCGGCTTGCGGCCAGACGTGGAAGGCGATGTTGGCGAGCGCGAACAGGCTCACCAGAACGCAGACCGGCAGGTTGCGCCAGTTCTTCCCCGCCAGCACCTCACGCCAGACGACGCCGGCGAAGGCCACGAGGAACAGGCAGTCCACCACCGCGGCCGACGGGCCCTCGAACAGCATGGCGAGCCGTCCCGCCAGCCACAGCAGGAAGAGCCCCGCCAGGGGACCGCCGAGCACCGGCATCCGCCCCGTCCAGTTCGGCACGGCGGTGGTCAGGAAGCCTGCGATCACCGCGCCCAGGAAGCCGAACAGCATCTCGTGGATGTGCCAGTCGCGGGTGATGGCCGGAGGGCCGCCGTGCAGGAAGGCGCCCAGCCAGATCGGCACGGTCAGCGCCGCCCAGATCGAGCCGAACAGGAAGAACGGCCGGAAGCCGAAGCTGAACAAGGCGGGCCCGGCGTAGGCCCTTCGCGCGGCGGCGGTACTCATAATCATTCTCATCGCGATCATTCTTGTCGCGCCTGGCGCGCGAGCGGTCCTTGCGGCAGATCAACCCGGCTCAGCCGCACCTGGAATGGCCGCACGCCAGACAGGTGTCGCAGCCCTCCTTGCGGACCAGTTCGAAGGCGCCGCACCGCGGGCAACTCGCCACGCC
>JAGWSE010000409.1 GCA_028869395.1 Alphaproteobacteria bacterium
AAACGCCCGGCCCTCGGTCGCAGCGACCGTGGCGGACATCGCGACCTGGAGCCAGGCCCAGACCGGCGCAGGCATGGCCGACGTCGCCGATCTGGTGGCGAAGGGCCTCTTCAAGCGCGAGTACCGCGACCATCGCCTGGAATGGATGATCAAGAGCGGCGGGTTCGACGTCGTGGCGAAGGGCCTCGAGCGCGACAACATCCGCTTCGCGCCGGAGTTCGGCTGATGACGCCCGAGCTGATCCTCCACCATTACGACTCCTCGCCCTTCTCGGAGAAGCCGCGGGTGATGTTCGGGATCAAGCGCCTGGCCTGGGCATCGGTCATCCAGCCGGTGATCATGCCCAAGCCCGAGCTGGTCCCGCTGACTGGCGGTTATCGCCGCATTCCGGTGCTGCAGGCCGGCGCCGACATCTATTGCGACACCCAGGTGATCCTGGCCGAGATCGAGGCGCGCGCACCCGAGCCGCCGGTGGCGCGGGGCGGCGACTGGGCGGTCAACATCTGGGCGGACCGGCTGTTCTTCCAGGCCACGGTCGCCGTCGTCTTCGGCGAGATCGGCGACAGCGTGCCGGACGCCTTCGTCAAGGATCGCGAGGCGCTTTCGGGTCGGCCATTCGACATGGGCGCCATGAAGGCCGCCGCCGTGCCGATGCAGGCGCAGTGGCGGGCGCACGCGGCCTGGATCGAGAGCGGGCTTTCGTCCACGGAGTTCCTCGGCGGTTCGACCCCGTCGCTGGCCGATGTCGCCGCTTACATGAATATCTGGTGGCTCTCCGCCGCGGCCCGCGCGAAGGCCGACGAACTGCTCGACGGAATGCCGCGGACCCGCGCCTGGCGGACCCGCATGGCGGGGCTCGGCCACGGCGAGCGGCGTGAAGCGACCGGGCGAGAGGCGCTGGACGCTGCGCGCGCGAACGAGCCTTCGCCGGCGCCGGGACACGACGCCTGCGACCCCCTCGACCTCGCGCCGGGCGAGGCGGTGACGGTCAGCGCCGACGACTACGGCCGCGATCCCATAGCGGGCCGCCTCGTGGCGCTCACGCCCGAGCGAGTGGTGATCGCACGCGAGACGCCCGATCTGGGCCGCCTGCACGTCCACTTCCCACGCATAGGCTATGCGGTGGCGCGCGCCACCTGAAGGAGCACCTGGACCATGAACGATCGTGTGACAGTAGAGATCACCGGCGGCGTCGCCGACGTGCGCCTGGTGCGCACCGACAAGATGAACGCCCTCGACAACGCCATGTTCGCCGCCCTCGTTGAGACCGGCGAGCGGCTGAAGGCGGAGAAGGGCGTTCGTGCGGTGGTGCTTTCCGGCGACGGCCGGGCCTTCTGCGCGGGCCTCGACATGGGCAACTTCCAGCAGATGGCCTCGGGCGAGCGGCGCGGCGGCCAGGGGACGGCCGGCGCCCTCGTCACCCCGAACCGCACGCCCGGCGGCGCGAACCATGCGCAGCAGGCCTGCATGGTCTGGCGCGAGATCCCGGTTCCGGTGATCGGGGCGATCCACGGGGTGGCGTTCGGCGGCGGCTTCCAGCTGGCGCTGGGCTGCGACATCCGGATTGTGGCGCCCGACGCGCGGCTCGCGGTGCTGGAGATCAAGTGGGGTCTTGTGCCGGACATGGCCGGCATCGCGCTTCTGCGCGGCCTGGTGCGCGACGACCTGATGCGTGAACTCACCTGGACCGGGCGCATCTTCAACGGCGAGGAGGCGGTGGCCATGGGCCTGGCGACCCGCGCCGCAGCCGATCCCCGCGCCGAGGCTCTGGCGATGGCCCGCGAAATCGCCGGCAAGAATCCGGACGCCATCCGGGCAGGCAAGCGGCTGATCAACATGATGGCCGAGGCCGACCAACGCGCCATCCTCGAGGCGGAAAGCCGCGAGCAGGCGGCGCTGATCGGCTCGCCCAATCAGGTCGAGGCGGTGACGGCGAACCTGCAGAAGCGCGAGCCGCAGTTCGCCGACTGAAGCGCCTCAGCGCGACGCCACGGTGGTGTTGTCGAAGCCGCCCCGGGCGAGCGTGGCCCGCTCGGTCTTGGTCACGCAGCCCTGCTGGCCGAAGAACTCGAGCACCGAGCCACGGGCCTGCTCGCGGCAGAGGTAGACCGCGGCCTGATGGACCTCGGCGCGGACCTGGTCGGGGGATTTCCCGGCGGTGTGGATATGGATGGTTTCCGCCGCGAAGGCGGGGACGGCGAGGGCCGCTGCGGCGGCCGCGAGCGTCACGAGACGAAGCATGAATGTGTGATCCGAACAGAGGTTTGTGGGCCAACCCTCTTCCGGACGCTCCCCCTGAGCCGCACCGGAACTGACGCCCGGTTCGCGACCTGGGGGCGTCTAGGGCGTGGCGCCGCGTCGGTCCAACCGGGATTACACAAGCTTCGGGAAAGACTGGCGAAACGTCGCCGTCTGCTGCACCTGAAGGCGAGCGCGGGCGGATTTGCGCGCGGTTCTGCGGACCGGCGGACTCCGAACGGAGTTGGGGCGCCGAAGTTCGCCGCCGGCTCAGCCCCGACCGATGAACGGCATCTTCGTGGCCATGACGGTCATGAACTGCACGTTGGCCTCAAGCGGCAGGCTGGCCATGTAGCGCACCGCCTCGGCGACCGCCTGCACATCCATGACCGGCTCCGGCGCGACGGAGCCGTCCGGCTGCGGCGCCCCGCGGCTCATCGCCCGCGTCATGTCGGTCGCGGCGTTGCCGATGTCGATCTGGCCGCAGGCGATGTCGTAGGCGCGGCCATCGAGCGAGGTCGATCGCGTCAGGCCGGTGATCGCGTGCTTGGTCGCGGTGTAGGCGGCCGAGCGGGGGCGAGGCGCATGGGCCGAGATCGAGCCGTTGTTGATGATCCGCCCGCCACGCGGGTCCTGATCCTTCATGAGCCGGAACGCCGCCTGGGTGCACAGGAAGGCGCCGGTGAGATTCACGTCCACCACGCGCTTCCATGCCTCGAACGGCAGGTCCTCCAGCGGGACCGGCGGCGCACCCGTCCCGGCGTTGTTGAACAGCAGGTCGAGACGCCCGAAACGGTCGCGGGCCGCGGCGAACAGATGATCGACCGCCGCGGGGTCAGCCACGTCGGCGGACACGGCGAGCGCGCGCGCCGCCGCCTCGCCGGCCAGCCGGAGGGTTTCCTCCAGCGGCTCCGCGCGGCGTCCCGCCAGCGCCACGCACCAGCCGTCGGCGAGCAGCGCCAGGACGACGGCCCGACCTATGCCGGTTCCGCCGCCGGTGACGATCGCGACCTTTCCGGATCCGCGCCCCATATGTCCTAGCTAGCCGCGATCGCCGCGGCAGGCCAGGGGCGTCAGCCGCGCCGCAGGCTCTCGGCGACGTGCAGATGCTTCTCGAGCGTCGGCAGGGTCTGACGGGCCATGCGCGCCACGGGACCGTGTTCGCGGGCTTCCTTGCGGAAGTCGGAGATATCGTGCTTGTGGTCGTGGACCATGTAGCGGGCGAACTCGCGGTCGAAGGCGCGGCCGTTCATGCGCCGCAGCTTCCGGGCCTCCTCGCGCGCTTGCGGCATGACCCCGTCGGTGTCCGCCACCCCGAATTGGCGTGCAAGCGGCAGGGCCTGCTGCCTGGCCATGGCGTGGTCGTTGTGCAGCATGCGGCCGTAGTCGCGGACACGAGGGTCGGCGGCGCGGTTCTCCGCCATCTGGCCCAGCATCATCTCCGAATTGTCGCCGCGGATGGCTTTGCCGAGGAAGTGGCGGTCGGCGCCGGGCTGGGCGCTGGCCGCCCCGGCGAGGAGCAGGGCGACGGCCGCGCCCCCGAGCAGTCGGGCGATCATTGGCATCTCCATGGTTTTCGACTTTGCGGCCACAACCGGCGCGCTATCGGCTTGTTCCACCTGGAAGCCGGTTGACGCGGCCGCACCGCCTTAGGAGAAGCCTCGTTCCAGGAGGGGATCGATGCCGACCGCAGCGCCGCCGCCCCCGCCGCCGACCGAGGTCCAGGCGGTGGTCGTCTATCCGCCGAGGCTCGCCCCGCTTGGCGGCGAGGCGGCCTTCAGCGCGGTTCAGGTCGGCCAGCAGGTGCTGAAGGTCACGCCCAGGCTGGACGACGCGCTGGAAAGCGTGCCGGGCGTGTCGCTGTTCCGCCGCGCGAGCAGCCTCGGCGCCAATCCGACGACCCAGGGTCTGTCGCTTCGCGCCATTGCGCCCTCCGGGGCCGGCCGGGCGCTGGTGACACTGGACGGCGTGCCGCAGAACGATCCGTTCGGCGGCTGGGTGATCTGGACCGCGTTGCCGCCCGAAGGCCTCGAAGGCGCGACGGTGGTGCGCGGGGCCGGCGCCGGGCCCTATGGTGCTGGCGCGCTCACCGGAACGGTGGCCTTGCAGGAGCGGGGCGCAAGCGGTGGCCTCGCCGCGCTGGACGCCTCCGCCGGCGACGAGGCGACCTATCGACTGGCCGCGGCGGGCGGCGCGCCGGGACTCCTGGTCGTGGGCCAGGTGGAGAGCTCCGGCGGCTACGACCCCGTGCGCGGGCCGAGCCGCGGCGCCGCGGATCAGCCGCTGACGCTCGATGCGGAATCCGGGTCGTTCCGCGTGCAGCACGATTTCGACGGGATCCAGGTCGCCGCGCGGGTGGCGGGCTACGGCGAGCGGCGCGGGGCAGGGCTGGCTGGCGCCCGCTCGATCGCCTCCGGCGGCCAGGGCTCGCTGACCTTCGGGCGCACCCCGTCCGAGGGGGTCGGGGGCTGGCGCGTGCAGCTCTGGATCCAGGACAGCGATCTCCAGAACAGCTCCGTCGCCGTGGCCGCCCATCGCACGGCCACCACGCCGGCGAACGACGAATACTCCACGCCGGCGCAGGGATACGGCCTCAACGCAGCCCTGCAGGGAATGGCGCGCGGCGTCTCCTGGGAGCTGGGCCTCGACGGGCGGCTCTATCACGGCTTCGACTACGAGCGGTTCCGCTACATCGGCGGCAGCTTCACCCGCGGCCGGCAGGCGGGTGGCGAGGCGGGCGTGGGCGGGGCCTATTTCGAAGCGGCGTACGACCACGGCCCCTGGATCGTCACCGGCGGCGTCCGCCTCGACGAGTGGTTCCAGCGTGACGCGGTGCGGCGCGAATGGGACCTGTTCACCGGCCAGACCACCCTTGACCAGCCGTCGCCGGACAGCTCCGGAACCGTCCCCACGGGGCGATTCGGGATCCGCTACGAGCTCTCGCGGGGGCTTTACGTGCGAGCCGCCGCCTATGCCGGTTTCCGCCCCCCCACGCTCAACGAGCTCTATCGCCCCTTCCGGGTCGGCAACGACGTCACCGAGGCCAACGCCGCCCTGAAGCCGGAGAAGCTGCAGGGCGTGGAGGCGGGGTTCGGCGGCGATCGCTGGTTCCACTGGTCGGGCACGGTCTTCTACAACTGGCTGAAGGATCCGGTGACCAACGTGACGCTGGGCGTCGGGCCGGGGGTGTTTCCCATAGGAGGCTTCATCCCGGCCGGCGGAACACTTCGCCAGCGGCGGAACGCGGGCGAGATCGACGCCTATGGCTTCGAAGGCGAGGCCTCCGGCGACGTCGGCGAGACCCTGAGCTGGCGCGCAGCCGTCGCCGCCACCCATGCGCGCGTCGACGGCGGAACCGCGGCGCCGCAACTCACCGGCCTCCGACCGGCTCAGACGCCAGAACTCACCGTCACCAGCGCCCTCGACTGGCGCCCGCTCGAGCCCCTCGATCTGACTGCGGAGGCCCGTTACGAGGGGGGCCGCTGGGACGACGACCTCAATACCCGCAAGCTGCACCCGGGGACGGAACTCAACATCCGGGCGGCTTGGCGCCTCGCACCCCACTCGGACGTCTATGTGGCCGTCGACAACGTGGTCAACGCCAACCTCGACACCCAGACGGCCGGCGACGGCACGATGAGCTACGCCGAGCCGCGGATGATCCGGGTCGGCTTTTCCTACCGGCGCTAGCTCGCCGCCGCGGCCAAGAGCTCGTCATGGCGGGCGCAGATGCGCGGCCAGAGCGAGGCGGCTTCGGGCAGGTCGAGGCCGAAGTCGCGGGCGAGGACGTGGACCAGCTCGTCCGCGCAGCCAAGGAGGTGATCATCGACGCCGTCCGGACGGATCCGGCGAAGGCGACGGGACTTCAGCACGAGCACCTCGCCGGGCCGATGGCGTTGGGCCGTGGCGGTGAGCACGAAGGGACTCTTCTCCCAGGTCTGCAGCCACTCGCACTTCTCGGCGAGCAGGGCGGGATCGGCGGCCTCTTCGGTGAAGTCGAAGCTGGGCGCGCCGCCCAGGGCGTGGTGGTGGAAGCGCCACCAGCCGTCGGGCAGGCGTTCGAGCCGGTAGTCGAATCCGCCGTTGCGGATCGGGCCTTCGCACAAGGGGAACGGGTCCAGCGCGCCGTCGCCGAAGCCGACGTCGGCGATCCAGGGGCGATCTAGGTCCACCTTCAGGACAAGGTGCGTGCCGACCATGGCCTCGCCCAGGAGGTCGCGCCGCACGCCGCCTGCCAGCCGGGTGACCCTGAAGCCGATGGCCTCGAGCGCGGCGGCGAAGAGGCCGTTCATCTCGAAGCACCAGCCGCCGCGCCGGCGGTTCACGATCTTCTCGTAGGCGGCTCGCGGATCGATGGTGAGCGGGTGACCGAACTGGACCTCGAAGTTCTCGTAAGGGATCGAGTAGAGGTGGGCCCGGTGCAGGGCCGTGAGCGTCGCAAGGTCCGGCTTCGCCGCGCCCGCGAAGCCGATGCGGTCAAAGTAGGCCGCGAGGTCCAAGCCTAGTCCGCCTTTTCCGGGGCGGCCTGGCCTGTGATCAGCGCCACGATCTCGGGGCGGATGTTCTCCGTGCCCTTCTCCTGGATGTGCTGGACAATCCGTGCGCCGACCGCCGCGCGGACCTGGGTGGTGAATTCGGTCTTGTTCTGACCGACCCAGGACATGGAGGCCTCGCGGTTCACGTTCAGCGACTGGAACTTCGGGGCGACGTAGCGCGCCACCAGCTCGTAGGAGCGCTTCTTGGCCTGCCACGGCGCCCAGTTGTGATCCATGAACAGGAAGGCGCCAAAGCCGGCGCTTTCCTCGACCAGCTGCTGGATGCGCTGGGCGGCGTCGTCCGGCGTGCCGATCACCGCCATGCCGGTGTCCATCATG
>JAGWSE010000410.1 GCA_028869395.1 Alphaproteobacteria bacterium
AGGGGCACGACGGAACGGCCGGCATGTGGGCGTCTGCGGCGAGGCGCCGGCGACCTATCCGCAGATCGCGGCCTTTCTCACGCGACTGGGTGTCACCTCCATCAGCGTCAATCCCCAGAGCCTGCCGCACACGCTCGCGGTGGTCGCGGAGGCGGAAGGCGCCCAGGCCGCGGCCAAGCTCGAACCCGCCGTTCCCGCCGTCTAGCAGGGGGCGTGAGGCTCAGACGGTCGTATTCCCGACCGTAAGGTCTTCGGAGGCTACGACGGCGTGCTCCAGGTGGCCGAAGCCCTTGGCATAGTCCAGGACGGAGATCTCGGTGGGCGCGAACTCGAACAGCCGCACCGATTGATAGGGCTCCGCCACGACCTCGCCCGCCTGCGGGAACTTGGCCAGCAGGAGACGGCCGACCCGATCGATCTCGGACATGTCATCGATCCGCCGCGCCCGGCCCATCAGCGACACGCCCCGGATCTCCGACCAGGACCCGTAGGGCAGGGTGACGGTGGCGGCCGCGCGATTGTCCCGACCGAGAGTCAGCGCCTTCCGAGAGTCCGCCGCGCAGCCGAAGTAGATTCGCAGGCCCTCGCTCGCGTAGCTGACGACCACGGCGTGCGGCGCGCCGTCTTCGCAGAGGCTGGCGAGCGTCATGTCGCGCCCTTCGCGCAGGATGGAGACGGCCTGGTCCTTCAGATGTCGACGCATGGGGGATCTCCCGCCGGGGCGCCAGCAGAGGCCCCCGACCGACGCGCCGCCTTGAGGCAGGTCAACGGGCGTCTCCGGCGACCGGCGTTCGCTTGACCCCCGGTTAACCCCGCCGCGAGACAATCGGGCCAATGACACGGGAGGCGGCCTGTTGAGCAAAGCGGCCGACGTTCGCGGCGGTTCGGCGCCGAGAGGGCAGGGACTGGCGCTCTTCGCGGCCTCCGCGCGCAACCTCCTGCCCCGCTTCGTGAGCAGCCTGGCCGTGGGCGCGGTTTCCGCTTGGTATCTCGGCTGGCCGTGGACGCTGGCCTGGCTGATCGCGGTCTGGGGAAGCCTCCTCAGCGGCCTGCGACTGACCCGCTGGGCGCGTTCGGCGCCTGCGAACTCGGTGGTCGCCACGCGACTTCACAGCACCGTCTCGACCCTGCTGCAGATCGTGATGTTCGTGGCGCTGTGGCGGACGGGAGATCCTGCCGCGGGCGTCTTCGCCCTCATGTGCGCCTTCGTCGGGGGCGCCTACGTCCTGCTACAATACTACTCCGATCTGCCGGCCTTCCGCCTGCTGATCACGCCCTATGCGGTCGCCATGGTCTACATGGGCGCGGACCTTGTCTGGCGGACGGGCGCGACCCTCGGGGGAATGCTCGCGCTCGCCGCGGCCGTGGCGAGCCTGATCAATTTCTTCTATCTCGCGCGGCGCCAGCTCGATCGCTCGCGCAAGGGGCTGCGCGAAGCGCGTGAACGCGCGCAGCAGGGTGAACTCGCCGCCGAGGCCGCAAACGCGGCGAAGAGCGCCTTCCTCGCGACCATGAGCCACGAGATCCGCACGCCCCTGAACGGGGTCCTCGGAATGGCCCAGGCCATGGCCGCGGACGAGCTGTCGGACGTTCAGCGCGAGCGGCTGACGGTGATCCACCGATCGGGCGAGGCGCTGCTCGCCATCCTGAACGACGTGCTCGATCTGTCGAAGATCGAGGCCGGCAAGCTGGAGCTCGAGGCCATCGAGTTCGACCTGGGCGAGGTGGCCCAAGGCGCCTATTCCGCCTTCACCGCCTTGGCCAACAAGAAGGGCCTCTCCTTCGCGCTCAGCATCGGGCCGGCGCGGGGCCGCTACCTGGGCGATCCGACACGGATTCGCCAGATCCTCTACAACCTGATCTCGAACGCGCTGAAGTTCACCGAGCAGGGCGAGATCCGGGTGACCGCGGTGCGCCATGACGACACCCTCGAGATCGCGGTCGCCGACACCGGCGTGGGGATCTCGGCGGAGAACCTCGCCCGCCTGTTCCAGAAGTTCGACCAGCTCGATTCCTCGACCACCCGTCGCTTCGGCGGCACGGGCCTGGGCCTCGCCATTTGCCAGGAGCTCGCGCAGCTCATGGGCGGGGAGATCGAGGTCGAGAGCCAGGTGGGTCGCGGCTCGACCTTCACCGTGCGGCTGCCGCTGTCGTTCCTGGGCGAGGAGAAGCCTTCGCCGATGCTGGCCCCGCCGCCGATCGATGAGGTGGCGCCCATGCGCCTGCGCGTGCTGGCGGCGGAAGACAACGCGGTCAACCAACTCGTGCTCAAGACCATCCTGCATCAGCTCGGCCTCGAGCCCACCGTCGTGGAGGACGGCCAGGCGGCGGTGGAGTCGTGGGCTTCGGCCGAGTGGGACGTGATCCTCATGGACGTCCAGATGCCGGTGATGGACGGCCTCGCCGCCGCCGGGGAGATCCGCGCGCGCGAGCGCCAGACGGGACGCCGGCGCACGCCGATCATCGCGCTCACCGCCAATGCGATGGCCCACCAGGTGGACCAGTACATCGCCGCCGGCATGGACGGCCATGTGGCCAAGCCGATCGGCGCGGCCGACCTCATCCAGGCGCTGGGCGCGGTGATGGACGCGTCCGAGGCCGATGATGGCCCTGCGGGCGTCCAGGCCGGATCCTAGGCTCGACAGCCGCCGCCAGCCTGCCAAGCTCGGCTCATGGACGAGCTCATGCGGTTTCCGAGCGCGACGCGGAGCGATCCGCGGGTCGACGCCTGGTTCTCCGATCCGGACAACGTGCTGCGGCGTGTCGCCGAGCCGTGGTTCGAGCGGATGCGCAACTGCGGCAGCGACGTGCGCGAACTCCTGCACGACGGCTGGCCCACCGCGTGCGTCGGTGACGCCGCCTTCGCCTACGTGGCGGCCTTCCGGGCCCATGTGAACGTCGGGTTCTTCCAGGGAGCCTCGCTCCCTGACCCCGCCGGTGTTCTGGAAGGCGCCGGCAAACGCATGCGCCACGTGAAGCTGCGCTGGGGCGAGCCGGTCCAGGCCGACGCGCTGGATGCGCTCATATCCGCCGCCTATCACGACATCCGCCGGCGTCTGGCCTCGCCGGATGACCGCTGAGCATTGCCATCGCGCCCGTACACGTTCCTACCAGAAGGCGATCGCGGTCCTCCTCGAAGCAGGGACGCCCCTGCCTGCAACGACATCGGAGGCGTGCGACGTGAGGGACGAACCGGACCTGAACGGCCGGCGAATCCTGGTGGTCGAGGACGAGTACTTCCTCGCCGCGGACGCCGAATGGGCCCTGCGGGGCGCTGGCGCCGAGGTGGCGGGGCCCTGCTCGAGCGAGGCGGCGGCGCAGGCAGAGCTCGAGGCGCGTCACCTGACGCCGCGCTGGTCGACATCAACCTGGGCTCCGGCCCATCGTTCAGGCTTGCCGGGACCTTGAAGGAACGGGGCATCCCCTTCGTGTTCGTCACGGGCTATGACGCGGTGACGATCCCCAACGGGTTCGAGAGCGTTCCACGGCTGCAAAAGCCGCTCGAGCTGCGTCAGATCCTGGGCGCCTTCTCGAAGCTCCTGACCAACGCCGACTGGGCGCAGGCGGCCGCGGACGCCGCGGGTTCTTGATCGGGGCGTTCGATCGGCCCAATACGTCGCCCTTTTTCCCGCAGCTGGATCTTACGCATGTCCCGAGCCCGAGCCGCCAGTTCCGCGCCGCGGTGGATCCTGTTCGTCGCGATCGCGGCGGCGGGGCTATTCTACGTGAAGTGGCTTCCCTACTGGGACAAGGCCCTGATCGCGGCCGCCAACCACTCGATCGGCGGATCCATCCTGACCGGCAAGGCGGTCCATCCACCCGCCGCCTCCTGGCGCGCGGCCGTGGACTACGGGCTCGCCTACGGCAAGGCCATCTGGAAGGCGCTGCTCGTGGCCCTGCTGCTGGGCTCCGGCGTGCAGGCGCTCTTGCCGGCCGACTGGATCTACCGCCTGCTCGGCAAGTCCCGTTTCGGCAGTGTCGTGGCGGGTGGACTGCTTGGTCCGCCAGGGATGATGTGCACCTGCTGCGCCGCTCCGATCGTCGTGGGCCTGCGCCGCCGCCAGGCCTCGTCCGGCGCCGCCATCGCCTACTGGCTCGGCAATTCCGTGCTGAACCCGGCGACCCTGGTTTTCATGGGCTTCGTCCTGGGCTGGCGATGGACCGCGCTGCGGCTGCTTCTCGGGCTGCCCATGGTCTTTGGCCTGGGCTGGCTCGCCAACCGCCTGACTTCACCGCGCGAAGCGGCTCAGGCCGAGGCCGCCGTCGCCGAGCTCAGGGCGGAGCCGGAGAATTCGGTCTTGCGCCGCTGGCTCGCCACTCTCGCCCGAATGACGCTGCAACTCGTGCCGGAATATGCGCTCCTCGTGCTGTTGCTGGGCGCAGGTCGTGCGTGGCTGTTCCCGGCGCTTGGACCCGCCATCGGCGACCATATCCAATGGATCGTGGCGTTTGCCCTGGCCGGCGCGGTCTTCGTGATCCCGACCGCCGGCGAGGTGCCGATCATCCAGGCCATGCTCGCCCTGGGTGTCGGCGCGGGCCCGGCGGGGGCGCTGCTCATGACCCTGCCGCCCATCAGCCTTCCTTCGATGGCGATGGTGTCGCGTTCGTTCCCGCCGCGAATCCTCGCCACGGTCGTGGGCGGGGTCGTGCTGTTCGGCCTCGCGGGCGGCGCCTTGGCGGTGGCCTTCGGGTTCTGATCGCCTCGGGTCTCGAGCGGGGGCTTCGTCCGCATCCGGCTATTTGGGCGGCGACTGGTAGCGGTTGAACCAGGCCAGGATCGCCGCCGTCTTCGCCGCCGCCTGCGAGGGGCGGTCGGCCAGCCCCTCATGAGAAGCGCCTGGCACGCGCACCAGGACGCTCGGCACCCCGCGAAGCTGCAGAGCCTGGTAGAACTGCTCCGACTGGCTGGGTGGGGTGCGGAAGTCCTGTTCCCCCACCACCAGCATGGTCGGCGTGGCGACATCGCCCACGAGAGACAGCGGGCTTCGCGCCCAATACGCCGGCTCGTCCTCCCACGGCATCTTCCCGAACCAGTACTTGGCCATGAAGTTGTAGCCGTCGACGGTCAGCACCTCGCTGGTCCAGTCGATCACCGGCTTCTGGGCCGCCGCCGCGGCGAAGCGGTGCGTCTTGCCCACGATCCAGGCGGTGAGCGCGCCGCCGCCGGAGCCGCCGGTGACGTAGAGCCGGTTCGGATCGACGAACCCCTTGGCGATGGCGGCGTCGACGACGCTCATCAGGTCGTCGTAGTCGTGGCTCGGATAGTTGCGGTCGATCCGATTGGCGAACGCCTCTCCGTACGAGGTCGAGCCGCGCGGATTGGCGTAGACCACCACATAGCCTGCCGCCGCATAGAGCTGGTCGTCGCTCGAGAACAGCGGACCGTAGGCGGCGAAGGGGCCGCCGTGGATCTCGAGGATCAGCGGATATTTCCTGGAGGGGTCAAAGTCGGGGGGCGTCACGATCCAGGCGTCGATCGGGGTCTTGTCGTAGGAAGATACGACCGACATCGGTGCGACCTTGGCTAGCCTCTTGCCCTCGAACAGGTCCGCGTTGAGATCGGTCAGCCGCGCCACCTTGCCGCCACGCACGATGGCCAGGTCGCCTGGCTCGTAGGGTCCGCCCTGGGTGAAGGCCACGATCCCTCGCCCGACGGAGAACTGTCCGCCCGTGTAGGGCCGGTCGAGCTCCGATCCGGACAGCCCTGCCGCCACCGTCTGGATCCTGCCGTCGAGGTCGACGCGGGCCACCTTGCCCACGCCATGGTCGTCGTAGCGGACATAGATGCTGCGTCCGTCGGACGCCCACTGCGGGCCGCCGACGCTACGGTCGAGGCTCGCGGTCAGGACGCGCCGGTTCGCCCCATCCCGGTCCATCACATAGAGCAGCTCGTTTTCGTAGCGCGGTGGCGGGTGTCGTCGAATCCCGTGTAGGCGATCTTCGTTCCGTCCGGCGAAATCGCCGGGCTTTCGTCCGGACCCACGCGGTGCGTCAGGCGCGTGAGCGTCCCGTCCGCCACGGCGACCCGGTAGAGCTCGCTCTCCTGCGGGTCGAGCTGCCAATTCGGCTCCCGGTTGGTCGCAAAGACGATCGACCGGCCGTCCTTGTCGAAGCGGATCGGGCCACCGTCGTCGAACTTGCCGAACGTGATCTGGCGCGGCTGCCCGCCGTCGGCCGAGACGACGAAGATGTGGCGATAGCCGGGCTTCAGATAGCCTTCGCCGTCGGCGCGGTAGGTGAGCCGGTCAATGATCTTCAGAGACGGCGCCCAGCGGGCGCCCTCAGGCGCGGCAATCGCCGCGCCGAAGGACCTGCCGCCGTCTCGCACCAGCATGATGAAGGCCAGGGTCTTGCCGTCCGGCGACCAGGCGATGTCGTTCGGCGCTTCGTCGAGCGTCGCGATCCGCGCGGAGCGGCCGCTCTTCATCCAGCGGACGTAGAGTTGCGGCGCCCCGCCGCCGCCCGACGACACATAGGCGAGCCTTGTCCCATCTGGAGACCACCGCGGGTGCGAATTCCCATTCTGGTCGGCCACCAACGGCGACTGCTCGCCCGTCGCCGGGTCGACGAGCCAGATCGAGGGATGACCCCGATCGGTCATGATGTCGTTGGTCACCCGCACGTAGGCTATGGCGCCGCCGTCGGGACGCACCTGCGGATCCGTCGCCTCGGAAAGGCCGAACAGATCACGCGCCGTGAAGGTGCGCGTCGGCCCCGCCTGCGCCTGTCCGGCGACCGGCGCGCCGAGCACAAGGGCGGCGGCGGTGATGAACAAGGCAAGGCGCATGGAGGTCCCCCGACGGCGAGCGCGACAAAGCTTGGCCGAATAAACCCCTTCTCAATCGCGATGCGTCAAGCGTGGCGCGAATTCTGCAGCACAGCCCCCGCGATGACCCAGGTTCGTACACTCGCCAGCGTCAGCCTACGTCCCGGCGACCTGTCAGGACTGAAGGTGCTGGTC
>JAGWSE010000411.1 GCA_028869395.1 Alphaproteobacteria bacterium
GCGCCCGACGGCACGCACACGATCACCTTGGGGTTCACGAAGCCCTTGCGGTTGTGAACCTTGCGGATGAAGTACTTGATCATCTCCTCGGCGACTTCGAAGTCGGCGATGACCCCGTCGCGCATGGGGCGGATCGCCTCCATGTGGCCCGGCGTGCGGCCCAGCATCTGCTTGGCCTCGATGCCCACCGCGTGGACCACCTTGCGGCCGCCCACATTGCGCAGGGCGACCACCGAGGGCTCGTTCAGAACGATGCCCTTTCCCTTCATGTAGATGAGGGTGTTGGCGGTTCCGAGATCGATGGCGATGTCGTTGGAGATCGCGCCGAAGAGGGAAGAGATCATTCAGGGCCCTGACGAATGGGGGCTGGAAGGGTCCGGCCCGCGGCGGCTTCCACGACGACCCGGATGACGCCCGATAATGCGTCGAGTCGCGGTTTTGTCCGGCAGGCTTGTCGCTTGCTGTGCCCTGCCCCCGGGTCGAATTCAAGGCTTAAAGAGCCGCGTGCGCTCTCCCGTCGCGCGCGAGTCGATCGGAAGGGGTTCGCCTCCCAGTCGGTATTGCCAAGGTGGCCTCGCTCGGACGCCGATCACTCCACCGCCAGGATGACGTGCTGAGCCTTGATGAGCGCCGTGACCGCATCCCCCCGCGCGATCTGCAGCGACTCGGCGCTGGTGTGCGTCACCGTGGCGGTGAGAGTCTTGCCGCCGCCGATGTCGACCAGGACTTCGCTGTTCACGGCGCCGTCCTCGCGGGCGAGGACATGGCCGGCGATCTGGTTGCGGGCGGAGGTGCGAAGCCCCTCCCCCTTCGCCAGCAGCACGAAGCTCGACTTGATCAGGGCGATCGCCGGCGCGCCGACCTTCAGGCCCAGGTCCTCGACGCTGCGGCGGGTGAGCACCGCGGCGACCTCGACGCCCTCGGCGAGCCGAAGGATCACCTCCTGGTTCACGGCGCCCGGCGTGATCCGGACAATCTCCCCCCGCAGGGCGTTGCGCGCGCTCGTTCGCATGCCGAGGCTCCAGAAGAGATCCTGCGCCGCCGAGCCGGAAAGCCCGAGCTCGAGCCGAGCCATAACATCGTCGAGCTCGTGCTGGAGGCGCCGAAAGGCCGCGGCGACTTCGCGCCCGCGGGGCGAAACCCGGGCCGCACCCCCCGCCTTGCCGCCGGGGGCGGCTTCGATGAGCGGCGCCTCGAACAGGTTGTTCAGCGCCTGGACGACCTCCCAAGCTCCCTTGTAGCTAAGCCCCAGCCGCCGGGCGGCCGCGCTGATCGAACCGAGCTCATCCACCGCCTCGATGAGCGCCACCCTCGCCAGCCCCACTCGCGGCGAATGGCCGCGCTTCAGGGCGATCGCGGCGGTGAGCGGACCGTCCTCGGCCATCTCAGACCCCTTCCGGCTCGGACGGCTCGATACCTGCGGCGAGCGCAGCGCGGGCCAGCGTCCGAATCTGGTCCGGGGTCATCAGGGCCAGCGGGTCGCGGCCCTCGCCTGCGGACGTCTCGCGCGGGAGCGCGGCCGTCAGCCGTCCGGCGCGCATGCGCAAGACGCGATCGGCAAGGCGCGTCACTTCGGCCGAGTCGTGGCTGACGTAGAGCACGGGGAGCCGCAGGCGGCGGTGCAAGTCCTCGAGGTACGGCATGACTTCGGCCTTGCTGGCCGCATCCAGGCTCGACAGCGGCTCGTCCATCAGCAGCACCACGGGCCGGCTGAGCAGGGCCCGCGCGATCGCCACCCGCTGCCGTTCGCCGCCCGAGAGCCGCTCGGGTCCGCGATCCAGGAGGCGGCCAAGCCCCAGCATGTCGACGACCTCCTGGAAGCCAGGACCCTCCCCCTTCCCGGCCCGCCGCGCCGCGAAAGCGAGGTTCTGGCGCACGGTCAGGTGCGGCAACAGGCTGGGCTCCTGGAACACAAGGCCGACGCCGCGCCGGTGGGATGGCGTGAAGCACCGTTCGTCCTGCCAGACGACCTCGCCGACCGCGACCCGTCCGTCGGCGCGCGCAAGGCCGGCCAGGCAGCGGAGCAGCGTCGTCTTGCCCGACCCGCTGGGGCCGACCAGAGCGGTCACGCCCGCCGCCGGCGCCTCGCCCGAACAGTCGAGCTCGAGCTGGCCGAACCGCCCCTTGAGACTGAAACTCAGCTGGCCGGGCTGGGTCATGGCGGGGGCGCCGAATCCCGGCGGTCGATCAGCAGCAGGGCGAAGAGCACGAGGAAGGCGAAAGTGACGAGCGCCGCCGCCAGTCGGTGCGCCTGGCCGAACTGCAGGGCCTCCACCAGCTGGTACATTCGGATGGAGACCACCTCGGTCCTGCCAGGGATCCCGCCTCCGATCATCAGGACCACGCCGAATTCGCCGACGGTGTGCGCGAAGACGAGCACGGCCGCGGTCACGAAGCCTCGGCGGGCGAGCGGCAGGGCCACGGAGAAGAAGGCGTCCAGGGGATTGGCCCTGAGCGTCGCGGCCACCTCGAGCGGCCTGGGCCCGATCGCCTGGAAGGCGCTGCGGACGGGCTGTATCGCGAACGGCAGGGAATAGACGACCGAACCGATCAGCAGGCCCCAGAAGGTGAAGGCGAGCGTGCGGACGCCGAACGGATGCAGCAACGCCATCAGCGGGCTTTCCGGCCCAAGCGCGATCAGCACATAGAAGCCGAGCACGGTCGGGGGCAGCACGACCGGCAGGGAAACCACGGCGGCTACCGCCTCGCGCCACCAGGACCGCCTCTGGGCCAGCCACCAGCCGAGCGGCGCGGCCACCATCAGCAGGATGAGCGTCGTCAGGCTGGCCAGGGCGATGGTGGTCCAGACGACCTGGGCCATCAGGGCGTCCCGTAGCCGTATCGGCGGATGATCGCCTTGGCCTGCGGGCCCTTGAGGAAGGCGAGGAAGGCGCGCGCGGCCGGAGCGTCGGCGCCGGGTTCGAGCAGGATCGCCTGCTGGGCGATCGGCGCGTGCAGGGTTTCCGGGACGACCCAGCGCGAACCGCCGGGCTTGCCCACCACCTGGGACAGCGCAACGAAGCCGAGGTCGGCGGCGCCTGTGGCGGTGAACTGGTAGGCCTGGGTGATGTCCTCGCCCTTGACGATCTTCGGCCGGGCCTGGGGCCAGGCGCCCAGCTTCTGCAGCGTCTGGACGGCGGCGGCGCCGTAAGGGGCGGTCGCGGGGTCGGCGATGGCGATCCTGGAGAAGCGCCCGCTGCGCAGCACCGTCCCCGCAGGGTCGACCAGGCCGGGATGCTTCGAGAACAGCACCAGCCGGCCGACGGCGTAGGTGAATCGGGTGCCCGGTACGCCGAGCCCCGCCTGCTCGGCCTTCGCCGGCCGCGCGGCGTCGGCGGAGAGGAAAACCTGGTATGGCGCGCCGTGGGCGATCTGGGCGTAGAACTGGCCTGAGGAGCCGAAGCTGAGGCTCACCTGGTCGCCGGTCGCGCCGGTGAAGGCGGCGGCGATGGCCTTGGCCGGCCCGGTGAAGTTGGCGGCCACGGCCACCTGGACCTCGGCCGCGAACGCCGGCGCCGCCGACAGGACCAGCGCCGCCACGCCGGCCAGGAAAACCGCTCTGCGCGTCGTCATGGCGTCCGCTCCCCGGAATGCGGGAGCGATATGTAAGCGATCTACATAACGCCGCCTACCCTAGACCTCGTCTGCGTAGGCCCGCCTGGAGGCCCGCGCCGCGCCGAGGGCGGAGAGGTCCTCGAAGTCCTCGTCCGAAAGCTTGATCGCGGCGGCGGCGACGTTCTCGCGAAGGTGCTGCAGGCTGCCGGTGCCCGGGATCGGCAGCAGCACGGGGCTGCGGCGCAGCAGCCAGGCCAGAGCGACCTGGCTGGGCGAGGCGCCGTTGCGGGCCGCGACCGCCTGAACGGTCTCGTTGGAGAGGACCGCCCCCTGCCCCAGCGGGTACCAGGGCAGAAAGCCTACGCCGTGCGCCTCGCACCAGTCGAGTACGGCCTCGGAATGCCGGTTGACCACATTGTAGAGGTTCTGGACGGTGGCCACGGGGAAGTAGGCCTGGGCGGCCTCGATCTCCTCGATTCCCACTTCGCTGAGGCCGGCGTGGCGGATGACGCCGTCTTTTCGCAGGCTGGCGATGGCGTCGAACTGCTCATTGGCCGGCACCTTCGGGTCCATCCGGTGCAGCTGCCACAGGTCGATGGTCTCGACGCCCAGCCGGCGCGCGGACAGCTTGGCGGCCTCGATCAGGTGTTCGGGCCGGCCCAGCGGGATCCAGGCGGACGGATGGGGCCGCGCATAGCCGCCCTTGGTCGCGATCACGAGGTCCCGCGGATAAGGCGACAGCGCCTGGGCGATGGTCTGCTCGCTGGCGTGGGGCCCGTAGGAATCGGCGGTGTCGACGAGATTGACGCCCAGGCGCGGGAGCTCGCGCAGCACGGCGTGGGCGGCGGCGGGGTCTGCGGGCGGACCCCAGGCCTCCGGACCGGCCGTCCAGAGCGCGCCGAAGCCCATCCGGTTCACCGCAAGCTCGCCGCCGATCCGGAACTGGCCCGCCGCCTCGGCTGTCGTCTGCGTCATGCGATTCCTCCGCCCGAGCGCGCGGAATAGCAGCGTTAGCCTGCCGCCGCGAGGGCCACGCCGAGGGCGGCCAGCGCGCCGCCGGCGAGCTGGCGCAGGTTCAGCCGCTCCTTGAACAGCCGCCGGCCCGCCGCCGCCGCGATGGGCGCCTCGATCACGCCCACGGCGCGCACGGGCCCGGCCGGCGCGAGCGCTAGCGCGCCGAACCAGAAGGCCGAGGCCGCCGCGCCGAATAATCCCGCGCC
>JAGWSE010000412.1 GCA_028869395.1 Alphaproteobacteria bacterium
GCGATGGCCGAGGAGTCGGCCGCGTTCTGCATGGCCCGCTGGTTGGCGTACCAGGAGGCGACCTCTGTCCCCAGGCCGAAGGAGCCCATCAGGAACGGCAGAACCAGGGCGGAGATCACGGCGACGTTGCCCCGTCGATCCCGCGCCAGGCGGCGCACGACGGACAGGACCCGGTCACGAAGGCGGATTTTGGCGGGCATGGCTCTCCTCGTCGGAGCACTCGCCCGCAGAATCCGCCGCCGCGCTTAATAACAACCTGAATGGCTTGGTTTATTTCCCTCAACCATGCCGTGGCTGAAAGGCGGCCGACGCCGCCTCAGTAGAAGATCACGCTGCGGATGCTCTCGCCGCGATGCATGAGGTCGAACGCCTCGTTGATCTGCTCCAGCGGCATCTTGTGGGTGATCATCGGGTCGATCTCGATCTGGCCGTCCATGTACCAGTCGACGACCTTGGGCACGTCCGTGCGACCGCGCGCGCCGCCGAAGGCGGTTCCGCGCCAGACGCGCCCGGTGACCAGCTGGAAGGGACGCGTGGCGATCTCGCGCCCCGCCTCGGCCACGCCGATGATCACGCTCTCGCCCCATCCGCGGTGGCAGGCCTCCAGCGCCTGGCGCATCACCTCCACATTGCCGGTGGCGTCGAAGGTGTAGTCCGCCCCGCCGTCGGTCAGCGCCACCAGGTGCTGGACCAGGTCCCCCTCGACGGTCTTCGGGTCGACGAAATGCGTCATGCCGAACCGGCGCCCCCATGCCTCGCGCGCCGGATTGATGTCGACGCCAACGATCTGCGAGGCGCCCACCAGCTTCAGCCCCTGGATGACGTTCAGGCCGATTCCGCCCAGGCCGAAGACGATGCAGCGGGAGCCCGGCTCCACCTTGGCGGTGTTGACGACCGCGCCCACGCCCGTGGTGACGCCGCAGCCGATGTAGCAGGCCGTCTCGAAGGGCGCGTCCTTGCGGATCTTCGCCACCGCGATCTCCGGCAGCACGGTGTGGTTCGAGAATGTGGAGCAGCCCATGTAGTGATGGATCGCGGCGCCCTTGTATGAGAACCTGCTGGTCCCGTCCGGCATCAGGCCCTTGCCCTGGGTGGCGCGGATCGCCGTGCACAGGTTGGTCTTGCGCGACAGGCAGCTTTTGCACTGCCGGCATTCGGGCGTGTAGAGCGGGATCACGTGGTCGCCCACCGCCACGCTGGTGACGCCCGGCCCCACTTCGACCACCACGCCGGCCCCTTCGTGCCCGAGGATCGAGGGGAAGATCCCTTCCGAGTCGAGGCCGTCGAGCGTGTAGGCGTCGGTGTGGCAGACGCCGGTGGCCTTGATCTCCACCATCACCTCGAAGGCCCTGGGCCCTTCAAGGTCCACCTCCACGATCTCCAGCGGCTTCCTGGCTTCGAAGGCGACGGCGGCGCGGGTCTTCATGGACAGGTTCCTTCGGCGGATTTCGACGCGCCGGGACCATTCCCCATGGCGCAACGAATGTGAAGACGGCGCCCGAGCGCAAGCGGAGCCGGAGAAACAGGAATCCAGGTCGCGGCGTTAGACCCGGCATGAGCGAACACGACGACTTGTCGGCCGACGAACGCGCCCTGCTCCTCGCGGCCCTGGACGGACCGCTGGTGGACCGCGATCCCGCGTCTCTGGGCCTGTGCCTGCGGCTGTGCGGCCGCCGGCTGCTGCAGCGCGCGGGAAGCGCAGCAGCGGCCAACGGCTGGCGCGGCTCGCCGCACGCCTTCGTACTGACGCGGGAGGGCTGGCGGCTCGTCCGCGCCGAGCGCAACCGCCGCCCCCTGCGGCGCGCCGGCTAAGCGCCTAAGCCTCGTCCTCGACGGCCAGTGACAGCGGCTGGGCGATGGCCTCCAGCGGACGCCGCTCGGCCGAGACGCCCAGCACCAGCTGGACGACCGCAGCCACCAGCATCAGGACACCGCCCAGCAGATATCCCTTGAAGATCTGCCCCCGCTCGCCCGTGTCGATGAGGGCCCCGAAAAGAGCCGGCCCCCCTACCCCGCCCAGCAATGTGCCGAACGCGTAGAACAAGGAGATGGTGATCGCCCGGGTCTCCAGGGGGAAGAGTTCGCCCACCGTCAGATAGGCCGCGCTCGCCGCGGCCGAGGCGAAGAAGAAGATCACGCTCCAGGCGATCGTCTGGCTTTCCGCGTCCAGCCGACCCTGCGCAAACAGCCAGCCGGTTA
>JAGWSE010000413.1 GCA_028869395.1 Alphaproteobacteria bacterium
CATCACGCACCAGGACAGTCTGGGCAACCAGGGCCGGACCGAGGCGGGCGATGTGCAGGTGATGAGCGCGGGCTCCGGCATCCGCCACGCCGAGTACAATCTCGAACCCGGCGCGACGCGCATCTTCCAGATCTGGATCGAGCCGACCCGGCGCGGGGGCGAACCCACATGGGGCGCCAAGCCCTTCCCCAGGGACGATCGCGCGGGTCGCTTCGTGACCCTCGCCTCGGGCCTGCCGGGCGACGCCGACGCCCTGCCCATCCGCACCGACGGCCGGGTGCTCGGCGCCACCCTGAAGGCCGGCGAGAGCGCCGAATATACGCTCACGCCCGACCGCCACGCCTATGTGGTTCCCGCCCTGGGGGCCATCGAGGTCAATGGCGTGCGCCTCGACGCCCGCGACGGGGCCGCCATCACCGGCGAGACCGCCCTCACCGTGAGGGCCCTGGAAGACGCCGAAGTGGTCCTGGTCGACGCCGCCTGATCCGCCGACGCGCCTCCCCGTCCCGCAGAGGACGCGGGAGGCGCTGGGCTCAGTCCCTGTGGATCGGGTCCACCCATTTCACCGCTTCCGGCTTCTCCACCGGTTCGATGTCGAGGTTCACGACCACCGCCTCGTTGTCGGAGCGCACCAGCACGCACGACAGCGTCTCGTCCGAGGAGGCGTTGATCTCCTGGTGCGGCACATAGGGCGGGACGTAGATGAAGTCGCCGGGCCCGGCTTCCGCGACGAACTCCAGCGCCTGGCCCCAGCGCATGCGCGCCCGCCCGCTCACCACATAGATCACGCTCTCCAGCGGCCCGTGATGATGCGCGCCGGTCTTGGCGCCGGCATGGATGTGCACCGTGCCCGCCCACAGCTTCTGCGCGCCGGCGCGCGCCAGGTCGACGGCGGCCGCGCGATGCATCCCGGGGGTCTGTGGCGTGTTGTCGTCCAGTTGCCCGGCGGGGATCACCTTGACGCCGGAATGCTTCCAGCCGTCCGGCGGCGGCTCAGAGGTGTCGCTCATGCCCCAAGCTGACGCCGGGGCGCGGCGATTTGCAATGCGCGGCTAGTGCAGCGCCGGGGGCTCGACGACTTCCTCGTCCCAGTCGCCGCCCGGGTCCTGGATCAGGACGTAGCGCGGCTCCTGGTCGACGACGGCCTCCTCGCCGGCCGCCTTCAGCGCTTCCGCGCGGCTGCCGTAGGCGCCGAGCTCGGCGTCGTCTTCGTCGTCCACCAGCATCCACTGGCCCCGACGGGCCACGACGGTCAGGTCGCTCATGTTCTCGTCCCCAGCCAGGCCGACCCGCGTTCGGCCAGACGGGCGAAGTTCTGTCACCGAACCGCCTCAGGCGCGCCCTGCCGCCGCGTCGCACCCGCTGCGGCGCATTCGCGCAGATCAGACGTCCTTGAAGTAGGGCTCGACCGGCCCCTGCAGCTTCAGGGTAAGCGGCTGACCGCGGCGGTCCTTGGCGGCGCCGGCCACCACGCGGATCCAGCCCTCGGAGACGCAGTACTCGTCGACGTTGGTCTTCTCCTGGCCCTTGAAGCGCACGCCCACGCCGCGGGCCAGCGCCTCTGCGTCGTGATAGGGGCTCGTCGGGTCGACGGAGAGGCGGTCGGGGGGCGCGTCGGTCATGCCAGCGGCCTAGCCTCGGCGGCCGTCCGTTTCAAGCGCTCAGGCGCGGCCTTGCCCTGCCGGCCCGGCGCCCTCGGACTCGCCGCCACGGGCCAGCTCGGGGTGGCGGCGGACCAGCGCGGCGCGATCTTCCGCGAGCTTTTCCCAGTGATCGGCCATGCGCAGCATCAGCTCGCGCTGCTGGTCCGACCCCATCTGGGCGGCCAGTTCGCGGCATTCCTTGGCATGCGCGCGGTATTCGGACGCCTTTTTCACCGCCCCCTCGCAGGCTCGGCGCGGCAAAGCTTGGCCACGCAGGTCACGGAACGCATCTGGCCCATGATGCGTTCCGCGCAATTCGCCTCCCCGCGAGGAGACCCCTCGCGCGCCGAGATGGGAGCCGACATGGGAAACGCCCGTTCATCGTGAGCATCGCTTAACCGCACCTGTTCGCGGAGGGTGAACGGATCACCACCATGATGCCCGCCCGAGGGACGGCTCCTGCTCGCTATGGGAGACCCGTTTTGGACGGCTACTCGACATTTCTGGGCCCCGCGTGGGACTTCGCCTCGGCGCATCCGTTCGTGAGCGCCTGGCTGGCCCTCGCGACGGCCTGGCTGGTCTACACCCTGTCCGGCCACGACCACGCCTGAGGCGGGCGCGGGGCCGGCGGATCAAATCCGGCGTGTGGGCGAACCCGGCCCGCGCGGCGCCGTTTTCTCTGGGCATGAACCCTGAGGACCGTGATCGCCGCTACGACGAGGTTCGCCGCCTGCTGGCGGAGGCCGACCGCGCCTTCACCCTGGCCTCGGCGGTGGACGACGAGCACGAACGCCTGCGCCTGATCGACGAGGCGGAGAAGTGGCTGGTGCGCGCCGAGCGACGCCTGTCGCGCCTCACCGACCGCCCCGCGGCGCTTTCGCATCCCCAGCGCCTGGAGACCGAATCCCGCTCGTTCCGCGACGTCCGCCCCGCATACCGCAGCCTGATCTGGCGGCGCACGCCCAGGGCCTGAGCCGCCGCCCTCGGCTCTGGCCAGCGGGCCGGCGGGCCGCTACGGGGAAGGCGTGATCCTCGTCATCCTCTTCGTCGCCGCCGTCTGGGCGGGCGTCCAGAACGCGCTGGCCGGGGGCGGCTCGTTCGTGACGCTGCCGGCCCTGATCCTTTCGGGCCTGGACGCGCGGGCGGCGAACATCGCCTCCACCATCGCGCTCTTCCCCGGCCAGGTGACGACCGGCTGGGTGAATCGCAAGATGGTCTCCGGCGCCGCGGGCCTCTCCTTCAAGGCGCTGGTGATCATCAGCCTGATCGGCGGCGCACTGGGCGGAGCGCTGCTGCTGCTCACCCCGTCCAGCTTCTTCGCGCGGCTGGTGCCGTGGCTCGTTCTCTTCGCCACCGCCCTCTTCGCCTACGGCAGCTTCGTCAAGAAGCCGGGCGAGGCCGGCGCCCGCCTGGGGCGCACCGGCGCGGGCGTGGCCCAGTTCCTGATCGCGGTCTACGGCGGCTACTTCGGCGGCGGGATCGGCTTCCTGATGCTCGCGGCCCTGACCGCCACCGGGCTCGCCGTGCGCATCGCGGGCTCGACCAAGAACGTGCTGGCCGCCGTGATGAACGCCGCGGCGGTCGCCATCTTCCTCTTCACCCCGCACATCCCCTGGATTCGCGTCGGCGTGGTCTGCGTGGGCGCGGTCGGGGGCGGCTACCTGGGCGCGCTCGCCCTCAAGCGGGTGGACGAGCGGATCATCCGCGGCTTCGTGGTGGTGCTGGGGATCGCGCTCACCATCGGCCTCTTCCTTCGGCAGGCCAAATGAGCGTCGTGGCGGCCTACGTCTATCGCGAGGGCCGCCGCGTCCGCGAGGCCGAGTTCACCGACGAGGGCCTGGCGCTGGCGCCGGGCGAGTTCGTCTGGATCGGCCTCGTGGAGCCGGGGGCGGACGAGTTCCGGCTGCTGCAGCGCCACTTCCACCTGCACCCGCTGGCGGTGGAGGATGCGCTTTCCGCCCATCAGCTGCCGAAGGTCGAGATCTACGGCCACGAACTCTTCGTCGTTGCCCGCACCGCCGAGCTCGTGGAAGACCGCATCAGCTACGGCGAGACCCACGTCTTCCTGGGCCGCCACTACATCGTCACCGTCCGCCACGGCTCCGCCCGCGCCCACACCTCCCTGCGCGCGCACATGGAGGCCGCTCCCGCCCTGCTCAGCCACGGCCCCGACTACGTCCTGCACGCGGTGCTCGACTTCATCGTCGACGGCTACCTGCCGATCGTCGAGGAGGTCGAGGAGGAGGTCCTGGAGATGGAGCGCTCAACCCTCGACGCCTTCCTCTCCCGCGCCGACATCCGCCGCCTGTTCATGCAGCGCCGCCAGCTCCTGCGTTTCCGGCGCATCCTCGGCCCCATGGAAGAGATGGCCAGCAAGCTCGAGCACCTCGAGACCCCCTGCATCGACGCCGAGGTCCGCCCCTATTTCCGCGACGTGGCCGACCACGTCCGCCGCGTCGCCAACCGCCTGGAGGGCCTGGGCGACGTGCTGGCCTCGGTGTTCGAGGTCTCCAACCTGCTGGAACAGCAGCGGCAGGGCGTCATCACCCGCAAGCTCGCCGCCTGGGCCGCGATCCTGGCGGTGCCCACCGCCATCGCCGGCGTCTACGGCATGAACTTCGAGCACATGCCGGAGCTGAAGTGGGCCTTCGGCTATCCGATGGCCGTGGCGGTCATGGCCGCCATCTGCCTGACCCTCTACTGGCGCTTCAAGAAATCGGGCTGGCTCTAGGCGTCGCAGCCGCGTCCCACCGAGCGCCCAAGATGCAGCGGGCCCGCGGGCGATCTGCCCGCGGGCCCTTGCCGCGCACCGCATGGGGGAGAGGGTCAGCGGGCGGCGAGCGTGGTCGTCCTGGCGCCTTGCGTCTGCATGGCCTGGGCGAGCTTGTCGTTGGCTTCATGGCGCACCGCGCTCATGCAGGCGTCCTTCGCCCCGAGCCGGGCCTCGTCGCCGCAGAAGGTGCGGGCCACCGAGTGGACGCGCTGGGCGAACACCTTCTGGCCTTGCGGCGAGGCCAGGTCGAGGTCGCCGATCTTCACATAGGCCGGTTGCGGCTGGGCGTGGGCGACGGAGACCATGCCGGCGGCGACGGGGATGGAGGCCAGGACCAGGTAGCCGGCGGTGACGAGCTGGGTGGTGAAATTCGACATCTTCGTTCCCTCGTGGATGGCGTTTGCGAAACTCTGTGGCGGAACCGACCGCCGATGGGAACGATGTACTTGCGGCCTTTCTCGAAGTCTTCTTAAACGTCAGTAATGACCTATAATTCACAATATTACACTCAGTTAATACATGAACTTCGATTAATCCGTCATCCGCTCATCCCCCGCGAGGGCGGGGACGCGCGGCGGAGTGCGCGATGGAGGGGGGGGAAACCTGCCGGTTGAGGGCGGCCGCCGCTGCGGGCGGGTCAGGCTGCGGATCAGCGCCGCGCCGGAACTGATATGGCCTGCGGCGCACAGCTGCGCCGAGGCCCCAGGCTGGGACCTCGACCGTCGTCTGCTCGATGAACGCCGCGCCCGGGCGGGCGCGAGCTGAGCCTCAGTGGCTCGCCAGCCACTTGGTGACGTAGGCGTGCGCCTGGCGCGCCAGGGTCGGCGGGCCCGAGAAATAGAATTCCGAGCCGAACAGCCGCTTCTTCTCGCGCCAGGACAACTCGCCCATGTCCTCGGACTGCAGAAGCGCGCGCAGCTTGGCGCGCTTGTCCTTGGACACGAACGCCACATAGGTCGCTTCGGGCACGTCGCCCCCCAATTCTCGTCTAGATGCGGGCCGCCCCCCGGCCGTCTACAAAGCCAGAGCATAACGGCGTCGGGCAAGTGGCGGGATGCCGCATCCGCGCCTAAGCTGTGGGCGATTTCCAGACGGCGGGGGACGGCATGCTCCAGTGGCGCATCGGCGAGGTGACGATCACCCGCATCCTCGAGCTCGAGGCGATCGGCGGATCGCGCTTCATCCTGCCCCAGGCCACCCCCGAGGTGATCCGCGAGATCGGCTGGCTCGCGCCCCACTTCGCCGACGAGACCGGCCGCCTGCGCATGAGCATCCACGCCCTGGTCGTCGAGACCCCCAGCCGGCGCATCATCGTCGACACCTGCCTCGGCAACGACAAGCAGCGCGACATCCCTGCCTGGTCGAACCTGCAGACCAGCTTCCTGGGCGACCTCGCGGCCGCCGGCTACCCGGCCGAGACGATCGACACCGTGCTCTGCACCCACCTGCACGTCGACCACGTGGGCTGGAACACCAGGCTGGTGGACGGCCGCTGGGTCCCGACCTTCCCCAACGCCCGCTACCTGATCGGGCGGGCCGAGTTCGAGTACTGGCAGGCCGAGGAGGCCGGGACCGAGCACCCGGAGCGCTCGCCCTTCCACGACAGCGTCAAGCCGGTGTTCGAGGCGGGGCTGGTCGATCTGGTCGGGACCGACCACGTCGTGGCGCCGGAGGTCAGCCTGGAGCCCACCCTCGGCCACACGCCGGGCCACGTCTCGATCCGCATCCGCTCGCAGGGCCAGGAGGCGCTGATCACCGGCGACTTCGCCCACCACCCCTGCCAACTCGCCCACCCGGAATGGGCCTCCAGCGCCGATTACGACAGGGACGCCTCCACCGCCACGCGCCGGCGGATGTTCGGCGCCCTCGAAGGGTCCGGCGTCCTGGTCATCGGCACCCACTTCGCAACGCCGACGGCGGGCCACATCGTGCGCGAGGGCGAGGTGTGGCGCCTCGCCGTCTGAGCCCGGGCCTTAGGCCGCGAACAGCCAGCCCGCCGGCAGGCTCGAGAGCTGCACGTTCTGAGCACCATCTCCTCGCCGCCGCCCTGGCTCAGCGAAGAGGCCCTGCCCCGATCGAGCCGCACCTGGTCGCCTTTGGCCGCGTCGAGACCGTAGACGATGTCGAGCCCGGCGCCGGCGAAGCTGTGGAAGGTGTCCAGAACCGGCTTCGCCCAAGGCGGCAGGGCAAGGGAGGTCACGGTGACGCTTCCCGCCCGATGAACCCCCGCTAAACGCGCCGCCCCGCGGTCGTTCAGGCCCGCCCTGTCATGGTGCACGGCAAGACAGGAGCACCCCATCCATGAAGAAGATCATCCTCTTGGGCGCCGTCGCGACGGCGATGACCCTGACCAGCGCCGCCGCCGCCTTCGCCGATCCGTACGACCACCGCGAGCGGTCCTACCACCGCGAGCACGACGGCTGGCGCGGCGGCGAACACCGCGGCTGGAACCGCGACGGCGACCACCGCCGCTGGCGCGGCGACGACGACCGCCGCGACCGCGACGGGCGCCGAGACCGCTACGAGGCCCGGTCCTCCAGCTACGGCTACGACACGCCCTACACGAACGGCTACGGCTACGCCCAGCCGTACGCATACAGCTACAGCTATCCGTACTAGCCGCTGAGCCGGACGGAATGCGGCGCGGCCCCGCCCCGGCACAGGCGCGGGGCCGCGCTCACGGCACGTCGCCGGGATCGATCCGCGGGTCTCGTCATTACCCTCCTCTGACAGGAGCCCATCATGAAGACACTTCTTCTCGGGGCGGCGACCGCGGCCATGGCCTTGACCTCCGCCGCGGCGTCAGCCCGACCCTTCGACGGCGCCGCCGGCGCCCACGTCTCCTCCGTCCAGTATCGTCGCGGCGGACATTGGCGGACGGGGCAGGTCTTCCCCGACTACCGCCGCAGCGACCGGATGCTCGACTGGCGCCGCCACCATCTGCCTCCCCCGCGCCCGGGCTACGCCTACTACTACGACGACAACGGCGACGTTGTGATGGCCGCCCTGGCCAGCGGCATCATCGGCCTGGTGCTGGGCAACGCCCTCTCCGACGGCGGTTCTTATTACGGCGCCCCGTACGGCTACGCGCCCTATGGGTATCCGCCGCCGTACGCCTATCCGGCGCCGGCGCCCTACCCTTACGCCTACGCCCCGCCCTATGACGACGACGACGACGACGGCCCCGACTAGCCTCTCGGACTAGCGTCAGGGTTCCCCCCGCCGCCGCCGCCCGGGACGTCAGTGGCGCGGCTTGCCGGGCCCTCCTTCGGAGCGCACTCTGGCGCTCGATCCGGGGGGATCGGCCCATGTCGATCGAGGCCACACCGCAATCGGCCCGACCGCCGCAAGGCTCGCTGCCCGATGCACGAGCCATGGCCCGCCTCGCCGTGGCCTTCATTCTCGACGTTGTCGCCATCGCCCGCGGCCGCCGCGACCTGCTGGACGCCCTGCTGCTGGCGACCATCGTCCAGGCCAACCTCGCCCCTACGGCGCGCCAGCCGGACGTGCAGGGCGGCTACGCGTGGGCGGACAGCGCTCCCGCGGACGCCGAGCGCCGGCCGGTCAGCGTCAACGCGCTCGCCGCCTCGCTCCGGCTGCCGTTCGAGACGGTGCGGCGGCGGGTGCGCGGGCTGGCCCTGCGCCGCCTCTGCCGCCGGGTCGAGGGCGGGGTGATCGTGCCGACGCGGGTCCTACTCTCGCCCGAATACCTGAAGAGCTCGTTCGACGGCTACGAGCGCATGCGCGCCTTCTATTACGACCTGCGCGACCTCGGCTTCCTGCCCCGCCTTCCGCCCCCGACCGTGGAGCTCAGCGCGGAACTGGCGCCCCTGGGCGCGGTGAACCGGCTGTCCACCGACTACGTCCTGCGGGTCGTCGACACCATCATGAGCCATCTGGGCGACCCGCTGGAGGGCCTGATCCTGCTGGCGCTCCTGCACGGCAACACCGAGCACCTGTCGAGCGATGTCCGCGGCGGCGCCGGAACCGGGGCCGAGGACTTCGTCTCCGACGCCATGCGCCGGCCGGTGCGCGTCGCCGAGATCGCCCGCCGGCTCAGGCTTCCGGCCGAGACGGTGCGCCGCCACGCCGGCGGGCTTCTCGAGCGCGAGCTCTGCGCCCGGACGCCGGACGGCCTGATGATCCCCGCCGCCACCCTCGCCCGGCCTGCCATCATCGCTCTGATGGGCGAGAACCTGATCAACCTCCAACGCATGTTCGCCAGCCTGGCCCAGCTCGGCGTCCTGCGCGCCTGGGACGACCTTCGTCCGACGGCAGAGTCGACGCTTTCTTGATTTCCCCAAAATGGGTACTGCTGGGAACATCCGGCGAACGCCGGAAGCGGCGAGCGCGCCATCGTTGCACAGCCCGTCGCATTCCACCGCTGGATAGTTGCCTCAGGCTCCGCGTGTCTGAACAGTCCCGCGCGCGCCGAATGGGGGCGGTTCGCAGATGGTCGGCATGGACGAGCCGGTGTCTCAGTTCAGGAAACATGCGCACGACGGCCGCGAGCTCGCGAGGCGGGCCCGCAGCGAGCACGAGCGCGCGCTTTACGAGGACATCGCCAGCCACTGGGAGGCGCTGGCGGAGCTGTGGCCGCGCACGAACCGGCCGCGCAGGCAGCCGGGCTGAGCGGAGGCGTCCGGCCGGATCTAGTCGGTGGTCGCGACCGGCGCCATTTCGCGGTTGATCTCCTCGAGCGAGCGCGACCCCGTCTCCGGCACCAGCACCTGGGTCAGAACGCCCCCGGCGATCGACAGCGCCGCCAGCACGAACACCGTGGCGATCTCTCCGATCTTGCCGAACAGCAGCGGGAAGGCGAAACCGCTGATCGCCGCGCCCACCCGCCCGAAGGCGACCGTGATGGCCTGGGCCACGCTGCGGATCCGGGTCGGCGCGAGCTCCACGCCGAACACCCCCGCGCCGGAGACCAGCCCGGGTCCCGTCTGGCTCACGTTGAACAGGCCGTAGACGATGAAGGCGAGCGCCGGCAGGGCGGCGAACTTGGAGCGCAGGCCGGCGAAGATGCCCAGCATCACCGCCGAGATCAGGAAGCCCCAGACCTGCAGCGGCTTGCGGCCCACCCGGTCGATCAGGAACCAGGACATGGACACCGAGGCCGGCACCACGAACACCAGTTCGATCAACAGCTGGAAGGTGACCGCCGAAAGGCCCATCCCCTGGGCGATCAGGCTGGGTCCGAACAGGATCGAGGAATAGACCACCAGGTCGTAGATCATCCACAGCACGCCGGCGGCGAAGATGTCCCGGGCGTGCGCGGCGAAGACCTGGCCGAAGGGCCGCGTGTCGGCCAGCGGCGCGGCGGTGGCGGCGGGCTCCGCGCCGCCGATCTGCGCCATCACCCGCTGGGCCTCGGCGTGGTTGGCCTCGACCCTGGCCAGGAAGCGCGCCGTCTCCGGCATCTGGCGGCGGAAGTAGAGCACGGCCAGCGCCGGGACCGCGCCGGCCCCCAGCACGATACGCCACTGGAGGTCGTCGGGCACGTTCAGCGACTGCAGCAGCAGCTTGAGGATGGCCGCGGCCAGCGCGCCCAGCGGCCACATGGTCCCGAAGCCCAGGCCCAGCGCCTTGCCACGGTCGGCGCGGTTGGAGTGCTCGGCCATGATCACCGGCGAGAGCACGTAATCGGCGCCCACGCCGAAGCCGAGCACGAAGCGGAGCGCGATGATCCACGTCAGCGTCGGCGCGAACGCCTGCGCCAGGGCCGCCACGCCCAGGATCGCCACGTCGAAGCCGTAGAAGCGCTTGCGCCCCTTCTGCCCCAGGAAGCCGAAGACCATCGCGCCCAGCGCCGCGCCCACCAGCGCCGAGGCGGCGAGCGTGCCGCTCTGGATGCTCGAGAGCTTCGCGACGCCGTACGAGTGCAGCACCAGCGGCAGCACCAGGGCGATCGAGGACAGGTCGTAGCCGTCGCAGAAGACGCCCAGCCCCGTCGTCAGCATGGCGCGCCAGTGGAACGCCTTGAAGCGCTGCTCGTCCAGGACGGAGAAATCGGTGTGGGCCAAGCGCCCTCCCCCTGAATCACTTGCCCGGACGAAGCGGTCCGGCCCCCGCCCGATCTTTTGGAGGCCCTGCGTGACGACGGCAAGACGAATCCGGCGAAGCGGCCGCCTTCAGCCGCCCGCGCGGAACTTCACCGTCAAAAGGCGGGTTGGTGAGCGTCCCGGCGCACGCCCGCGCCGCCAAACGAGGAGCCGCGATATGCGCCGACAGACCCTCGCCGCTGTCGCTTCGGCCGCCCTGGCCGCGGCGGCCGCGCCCGCCTTCGCCCCCGCCTTCGCCCCCGCCTTCGCCCAGGAGACCACCGTCCAGTCGGTGACCGTGATGGGCCGCTACATGCCCAGGGGCGAGCCGCCCGTGCAGCTCTCCCGGGTGGTCGACTACTCCGACCTCGACCTGCGCATGAGAGC
>JAGWSE010000414.1 GCA_028869395.1 Alphaproteobacteria bacterium
AGTCCGGCGTGAGGATCTCGATCGTGGTGGCGGGCGAGGCCTTGCGGATCTCCTCGATCACGCGGACGAACTGGATCGCCCCGCCGTCGGCCAGGTCGTCGCGGTCGACGGAAGTGATGACCACGTGCTTCAGGCCCATCTTCGCCACGGCGTCGCCGACGCGCGCGGGCTCGCCCGAGTCGAGCGCCTCGGGCTTGCCGGTCGCGACGTTGCAGAAGGCGCAGGCCCGGGTGCAGACCTCGCCCAGGATCATGAAGGTGGCGTGGCTCTTGTCCCAGCATTCGCCGATGTTCGGGCAGGCCGCCTCTTCGCACACCGTCGTCAGCTTGTGCGCCTTCACGATCGAGCGCGTCGCCGCATAACCCGGAGAGCCCGGCGCGCGGACGCGCAGCCACTCGGGCTTCTTCAGGATCGGCGTGTCCGGACGGTGCTGCTTTTCCGGGTGGCGCGGGCGGCGTTCGCCCAGATTGTCGATGACCACGGCCATGGCGCTTACATCGTGGAGAGGCCGCGTCGGATCAAGCCGCGAATGCGCGCGGCTGCGGCGGACCCGTCACGCTCTGTAACCGATCTTTTCAACGACTTGGGCCGGCTATACCCTTGAAGGGTGGGGAAAAGGAGGCCGGCGACGGCCCGGGGAGACCTAATTGGCGCGTTCCTTCGATGCTCGCCAGGCGCAAACCTCGATCTTCGAGGCGCTGGCTGACGCACGCCAACGATACGGGGCCAAGAAGCCGATCCTGGAGGACCAGGAGCGGAACCCCCTCACCTACACCGATCTGATCCGCGCCTCGTTCGCCCTGGGACGCAAGATCGCGGCCTTCACCAGGCCCGGCGAGCGCGTGGGCGTGATGCTGCCGTCCTCCTCGGCGGGGGTGGTCACCTTCTTCGCCCTGCACGCCTTCGGCCGCGTGCCGACCATGCTCAACTTCACGGCCGGCATCCGCAACCTGCGGGCCGCCTGCGAGCTCGCCGGCGTCCGGCGCGTGCTGACGGCCCACCGCTTCATCGAGCAGGGTAAGCTCCACGACCTGGTCGACGCGCTCGAGACCATGACGACCGTCACCTACCTCGAGGACGTGCGCGAGACGGTGGGCCTCGCCGACAAGGCCTACGCCGCCGCGGCCGGAGCGCTGCCCAAGCGGTTCGCCGCCAAGACGAAGCCTTCGGATCCGGGCGTGATCCTCTTCACCTCCGGCAGCTTCGGCGCGCCGCGCGGCGTGGTGCTCACGCAGGAGAACCTGATCGCCAACGTCCGCCAGGTGGAGGCGCACATCGCCCTCGACCCTGCCTGGGTGATGTTCAATCCGCTGCCGATCTTCCATTGCTTCGGCCTGACCGGCGGCGTGCTGTTGCCGATCCTCTCGGGGATGAAGGCATTCCAGTACCCCTCGCCGCTGCACATCAAGCAGATCCCGCCGCTGGTGAAGGACACCAGGGCCTCGATCCTCCTGGCCACCGACACCTTCATCAACCAATACGCCCGCGCGGCCGACCCGGACGAGCTCGCGGGCCTGGAGTTCGTGGTCTGCGGCGCCGAGAAGGTGCGCGACGAGACCCACAACCTGGTGGCCGAGCGGTTCGGGAATGTGCCGTTGCTGGAGGGCTACGGCGCGACCGAGGCCTCCCCGGTCATCGCGGTCAACAAGCCCGAGGACAACCGGCGCGGCACGGTCGGCGGCCTGTTGCCCGGCATGGAGGTCCGGCTTGAACCGGTGGAGGGGATCGCCGACGGCGGGCGGCTCTACGTCCGCGGGCCCAACGTCATGGCGGGCTATCTCAACGCCGCGGGCGCGGTCGAGCCGCCGCCCGGCGGCTGGCATGACACCGGCGACGTCGTGTCGATCTCCGACGACGACTGGATCAAGATCCTCGGACGTGTGAAGCGCTTCGCGAAGGTCGGCGGCGAGATGATCTCGCTAACGGCCGCCGAGGACCTCGCCACCGCGGTGTGGCCCGACTGCCGCCACGCCGTGGTGGCGGCCCCCGATCCGAAAAAGGGCGAGCGGCTGATCCTGGTGACCGACCGGCGCGACGCCGAACCCGCGCCGCTGCTCGCCCACGCCCAGCAGATCGGTGCGCCCGAAATCGCCGTGCCGCGGAAGATCATCCGGGTCCCGGAGATCCCGGTTCTGGGCAGCGGAAAGACCGACTACGTGGCCCTTCAGCGCATCGTCGACGCCGACCTCCGCGCCAGCCGCGCGGCATAGGCGGCGCGCCCCGCGGCAGGGATCGAACGGTTGTTCCCGGGCGGCTGTCGCCCGCAGTGCGCGTTCCGTCTCAATGTCTCGGGGGAAAACCGATGCCCAATCTCGACGCCTGGTCGCCGCGCATGCTGAGCGTGCTGCGGATCGTCGCCGCGCTGCTCTTCATGGAGCTTGGGATGATGAAATTGCTGCACTTTCCAGGCCCGCAGCCTGGC
>JAGWSE010000415.1 GCA_028869395.1 Alphaproteobacteria bacterium
CCGAGGCGCGGGCCGGCCGGCGGCGCGCTCGCGGGCCAGGTCATGGCCGGCGTCCGCCGCCTCGGCCAGCAGAGCGCCGTGCGCGACCCGGCGAAGGTTTCGCTGCTGCGCACGCGCCTGACGCAAGCCGGCTTCCACAGCCGCGAGGCGCCGGTGATCTATCTCGGGGCGCGCGCCGCCGCGCTGGTGGCCGCCACCCTCGGCGTGATCCTCATGCTGCCCATGATCGCGGGCGGCAAGGGCATGGGCGGCCTGCTGATCGCGTTCGCCTTCGCCGGCGCGGCCATCCTCGGCCCCGACCAGGTGCTGAAGTCGCGTCGCGTCACGCGGGAACGGGAATATGCCGACGGCTTCCCGGACCTGCTCGATCTGCTTGTGGCCTCGGTGGAAGCGGGCCTGTCGCTCGACGCCGCCGTCAACCGCGTGGCCGACGAACTCGGCCGCCGCTACCCGAACCTCACCTTCCACCTGCGCGCTCTGACCCTGGAGCTGCGCGCCGGCCGGGCGCGGAAGGACGCCTGGTCCGCCTTCGCCGACCGCCTTGGCATCGAGGACGCCCGCGCGCTCGCCACCATGCTCCGGCAGTCGGAAGAGATGGGCACCAGCCTGGGGGAGACGCTGTCGGTCTTCTCGCAGGACCTGCGCTCCAAGCGCATGCTGAAGGCCGAGGAGAAGGCGCTGGCGCTCTCGGCCAAGCTGACCGTGCCGCTGATCATCTTCATCTTCCCGTGCCTCCTGGGGGCGCTGATGCTGCCCGCCGTGGCGCGGCTCATGCACGTGTTCCAGTAGCTAACGCGCCGGCGCGCGCATCTTGCTGAGCCGGGCGTCGCGCGCCACCAGATAGTCGTAGATCGCATCGACCTCGGCCGGTGAAAGAGCGTGCAGGCCGGAGCGGGCGGCCTCCTGCATCAGCTCGGAATGGGCGTTCTGTGGCATGTCCCCGGTGCGCATGAGCTCGTGGAATTGCGCGCGGGTGAAGAAGCCGCGCACGGTCAGGTCCGGCCCCGGAAGGCCATCGCCGCCGGCCAGGTCGCTGCCGTGGCACTGGCCGCAGGCCACCACGGCGAGATGGCGCCCGGCGGCGAACGGCGGCCCGAGGTCGAGAGCGGGCTTGGCCAGAGCGAGTCGATCGACCTGGGTCCGGAAGCGGCCGAACGCCGCCGCGAGTCGATCGACCCACCCGGGCGGCGGCGGGTGGAACGCGCGGCCCTGGGGCTTGAGGCTGCGCAGATAGCCCAGGACGTCAGCCACCTCGGCGTCGCTCATCTCATGATAGGCGAAGGACGGCATGGCCAACTCGCTCGTGCCGTCCGCATTCAGCCCGTCGCGGATCGCGCGGTCGAGTTCGGCGTCGGACCTGCGCCCGACGATGAGAGTCAGGTTGGGCGAGCGGAAGTGTGCGGCGGGCCCCCCCGCCGTGGGGCCCGCGAGCATGGGGCCGTGACACAGCGTGCAGTTGGCGACGGTCGCCAGCCGAGCCCCCGCGGCGACGGCGGCCGGGCTCGTGGCGGCCGCGACCGTGCTGACGGGCTGCGGATGGCGCGCGGCGAACACCGCGTCCGATCGCGAAATCACCGCCCGGTATCCGACGAGGAGCGCGAGCGCGGCGATGACGCCGGCGAGGATCGCGGCCACAAGCTTGCCACTCGTCATCTGCGCGACCGTCTCCGCTGAAACTCACCGCGCCTTAGCAAGGCTGGACCACCGCACGCCAGGGGGCGGGACGAATTCGCCGCCTTCGCCATCAAATCGCCGCGCGATACAGGGCTGTTGACCTGAGCGGCGTCGTAGCCTCCGATGCCGGAAAGCGGTTTGGGGTCAAAGGCATGGCGGCGCAGAGCTCCGGGCGCGAGACCCGGACCGGGGTACTTTTGTACATGGCGGGACTGATGCTGCTGGTGGGCTTCGGCTCCCCGGCCGGCGGTCTGATCGACGTCCCCGTCACCTTCTTCCTGAAGAACAAGCTGCACCTTGCCGCAACTCAGGTGGCCGATTTCCGGCTGGCCGCTTCGATCCCGCTCTTCATCGGCATGATCTTCGGCTTCGCCCGCGATCGCTGGAACATCCTGGGCCGCAAGGACCGCGGGATGATGATGGTCTTCGGCCTTATCTGCGCGGCCGTCTACGCGGGCTTCGCCGCGGCGCCGCCGAGCTACTACCTGCTGATGCTGGCGATCCTCGTCTCCTCGGTCGCGTGGTCCTTCGTGCGGGCGGGCGAGCAGGGGCTGGCCTCGACGGTGGGCCAGCAGCTCGCCATGACGGGATCGATGAGCGTGGTATGGAGCGTCTGCGCCTCCATCCCCTACCTTGCGGCCTATGGCGCGGGCGGCCTGCTCAGCCAGTTCCTCGAGGGAGAGAACGCGACCCAGGCGGCGCGCATCCTCTTCCTCGTGGGCGCCGGCGTAATGGCCCTGGTCGTGCTCTACGGCGTCTGGAAGCCCAGGCGCGTCTACGACCAGCTGAAGACCGAGCAGTCCGAGGCGAAGCCCTTGCAGGACCTCGTGCGCCTCGCCCGCCATTGGCCCGTCTATCCGGCGCTCGGAGCCTACTTCCTGTGGTCGTTCGCGCCGGGATCGGGCACCCCGCTCCAGTACTATCTGCAGAACACCCTGCACGCCTCTGACGCCGAATGGGGCGCATGGAACGCGATCTTCGCGGCGGCCTTCATCCCCACCTACCTGCTTTACGGATTCCTCTGCCGCCGGTTTACCGCCCGCACGCTGCTCTTCTGGGGCACGCTCATCGGCATTCCGCAGTTCGTGCCGCTCTACTTCGTTCACTCGGTCGCGGGCTCCATGTGGGTGGCCGCCTACATCGGGCTCACCGGCGGCCTCGCCACATCGGCCTACATCGACCTGCTCATGCGCTCCGCGCCGAAGGCCTTGCAGGGCACGATCATGATGGCGGCGGGTTCGCTCTACTGGGTCGCGATCCGGTTCGGCGACGTGCTGGGCACCAATCTCTACGACCACGCCGGCGGGTTCGGAACGTGCGTGGTGGCGATCACCGTGGCCTATGCGCTGATCCTGCCGGTGCTGCTGACGGTGCCGAAACAGCTGATCGCCACAAAGGAAGGCGAGGCCCTGTCGCTGCAGGTGGAGGCGACGGAGGCCGAGTCCGTCGCCGTACTGCGCGCCTAACATGGGGCGTGGATAGCGGCCGGATGCGCAGACTGGCTTGCGGCTACAAGCATGGTCATCTCCCAGATGAGGTTTACAGCGACCTCACTCTGGCAGAGCTCCGGGCGCTATCCACGCCCCATGGGATCTAGAGCCCGTAGGGGCGGTAGGGTCCGGCGATCAGCTGCTCGAAGACACCGAGGCCCTGTCGCTCCGGCTCGCCGGGCGCCGACAGGGTCGCGCGCGAGATCGCCTGGATGTGCCAGTTCTCGGGCGAACCCATGTCGACCGCCTTCAGGTCGATGTCCTCGCGGCCCACCGCCAGCTCGCCCTTCAGCCCTCCGTGGCGCCAGTCGCCGCCGTAGCCGATGCCGCGCATCAGGAAGGGCTCGCCGATCGGCTCAAGCTTCACCTCCGCCTCGCCACCCTCGATAGGGATCCGCAGCGTGCCGCGCTCGGCGTGGCGGGTGCCCTGTCGCAGCGTGACCTCCTCCATGCGCGGGGCCTCGGCGTGCACGCCGCCATCCGGTCCCGTCCCATCCGGCAGGATCACCGCGCGGGTGTTCCACGGCTTCCCGTCCGGGTCGGCGTTGATGTGGAAGAACACCGACCGGTCGTCGAAATTGAGCGGCGTCCACTGCCAGAAGAAACCCATCAGCCCTCCGCCGGGGGTCGGCTGCGGATCGGGCGCGCCGACGGGACGGATGCCCCACGAACGGTCGCGGGTGCCGGTCCAACCCGGTCCACAGCCGCGGCGGTCGCCGTCCACATCGATCCAACCCGAGACGCGCACGTTCTGGGTCAGGCGCGTGTAGTCCATGAACAGCCTGGGCCCGTTGCGCTTGACGAACCGCGGCTCTTCGATCGGGAAGGCGCGGCCTTCGAAGGTCAGCTCGCAGGCGATTCCCTCGGCGCGCTCGACCGTGACCTTCAGCTTCTGCAGAGGCTCGAGCACTTCGATGCGGATCGGGCCCACCGAAAGCTCCATCCGCTCCAGGCCAAGGATGCGCGAGGCGTGCAGGCAACGCTGGACACCATCTCGGATGATGGAGACGTGCGCGTCGGCCACGTTGAGCGCCGGATAGACGCCGAAAGCGACCGCGACGAACTCGCTTCCGTCGGGCGAGTAGCCATTGAAGAAGTAGCGGTCGTAGAAATTCCTGTCCGAGCCGGCGTAGGCGATCGGCTCCGGCGTCTGGTGGATCGGGTAGTCGTCGCCCTTGGTCAGCACGTGAAATCCCTCCCCTTGACGCGCCGTCACGCTTGCGAGGCGCACGGCCCAGGTATCAATTCAAGGCGACGATAAGAAGAAAAGGGAGGCCCCGTCTCCGGTGACCCAGCGTCATCTGGAAGGGCGAACATCGATGAGCGTCGCAGACCTGGTCGACCACCGCATCCCGCACGACATCGCGCGGAAGCTGGGCGAGCCGCACGCCTACGCCACCGACGAGATCCACGAAGTCTACCGCTGGCTTCGCCGGAACGAGCCATTCGGCGTGGCCGAGATCGAGGGCGTCGATCCGTTCTGGGTGGCCACGCGCCACGCCGACATCCTGGAGATCAGCCGACAGAACGCCCTGTTCCACAGCGGCGACCGCTCACCAACCCTGACGACGATCGAGATGGACCAGCGGGTCCGCGCCATGATGGGCGGCAGCCCGCACCTGCTGCGCACCCTGGTGCAGATGGATGCTCCGGATCATCCGAAGTACCGGCTGCTGACCCAGGCCTGGTTCCTGCCGCAGAACATCCGCAGCCTCGAGGACCGCATCCGCGAGATCGCGCGAGCTTCCGTGGCGAAGATGTTGGCCACCGGCGGCCAGTGCGACTTCGTGCGCGAGGTGGCGCTGCACTATCCGCTGCATGTGATCATGACGATCCTGGGCGTGCCGGAAGAAGACGAGCCCCGGATGCTGAAGCTCACCCAGGAGCTGTTCGGCGCGGCCGACCCCGAACTCGGGCGCGACCCAAGCGCCAGTCGCCAGCCCGAACCCGGCAAGGAGTTCGACTTCAGCGTCATCACGGATTTCTTCAATTATTTCCACGCGCTTTCGGAGCGCAAACGGGCGAACCCGACCGACGACCTGGCGACGCTGATCGCCAACGCCAAGATCGACGGCCAGCCGATCTCCGACCTTGAGGCGATGAGCTATTACATCATCGTCGCCACCGCCGGGCACGACACGACATCGTCCTCTACGGCGGGCGCCATGTGGGCGCTGGCCGAGAACCCAGGGGAGTTCGCGAAGGTGAAGGCGGACCTGTCGCTGATCCCGGGCCTTGTCGAGGAATCGATCCGCTGGACGACCCCGGTGAAGACCTTCATGCGCACGGCGACCGAGGACCTGGAATTCGCCGGCCGCAGCCTCAAGAAGGGTGACTGGTTGATGCTCTGCTACGCCTCCGGCAACCGTGACGAGGAGGTGTTCGACGAGCCCAACGCCTTCCGCGTGGACCGCAAGCCCAACAA
>JAGWSE010000416.1 GCA_028869395.1 Alphaproteobacteria bacterium
CACCGGCAAGGGCCGCTACACCGACGACATCAACGTCCCCGGCCAGACCTTCGCCGCCTTCGTCCGCTCGCCCTATCCGCGGGCGCGGATCGTGTCGATCGATCCTTCCGAGGCGAGGGCCGTTCCCGGCGTCACGGGCGTCTTCACGGGCAAGGACCTGGCGGCTGACGGCATCGGCCCGCTGCCCTGCGGCTGGCTGGTGAAGTCGAAGGACGGCACGGATATGAAGGTCCCCGCGCGCCCGCCGCTCGCCATCGAGACCGTGAACTTCGTGGGCGAGCCCTACGCCATGGTGGTGGCCGAAACCCCGGAGGCCGCCCGCGCCGGCGCGGCCGTGGTGATGACCGACTTCGAGGAGCTGGAGCCCGCCGCCTCGCTGGCCACGGCCATGCACGGCCCGCAGATCCACCCGGATATCCCGCGGAACCGCTGCTACGACTGGGAGCTGGGCGACGCCGCCGCCGTGGACGCCGCCTTCGCCAAGGCGGCCCACGTGACGCGCCTGGAGTTCGCCAACAACCGCCTGATCCCCAACGCGTTGGAGCCACGCGCCGCCGTCGCCGTCTACAGCGCGCCCACCGAGGAGTTCACCCTCTACACGACCTCCCAGAACCCGCACCTGGAGCGGCTGATCCTGTCGGCGTTCGTGAACCTCGCGCCGGAGCACAAGCTGCGCGTGATCTCGCCGGACGTGGGCGGGGGCTTCGGCTCGAAGATTTTCGTGTATCCCGAGGAAACCGCCGCCGCCTGGGCCGCGCGTCGCACCGGTCGGCCGGTGAAGTGGACCGCCGACCGCTCGGAAGCCTTCCTTTCCGACGCCCACGGCCGGGACCACCTGACCACGGCCGAGTTGGCCCTGGACGAGAAGGGGACGTTCCTGGCGCTTCGGGTGAGGACGCGGGCGAACCTCGGGGCCTACCTCTCGACCTTCGCGTCTTCCGTGCCGACCTATCTCTACGGGACGCTGCTCGCCGGCCAGTACCGGACGCCCGCCATCCACGTGGAGGTGGAAGGGGTCTTCACGAACACCGCGCCGGTGGACGCCTACCGCGGCGCAGGGCGGCCCGAGGCGACCTATGTGGTGGAGCGCATCGTCGAGGCCGCCGCACGCGAGCTTGGCGTCGATCCGGCGGAGCTGCGCCGGCGCAATTTCATCCAGCCGGACCAGTTCCCGTATCAGACCCCGGTCGCGCTCGTGTACGACACCGGCGACTATGAGGCGAGCCTTCGGAAGGCGCTGCAGCACATTGACTATGAAGGGTTTTCCGCCCGCCGTAAGGACTCCGAAGCGCGCGGCAGGAGGCGCGGCATCGGCTTCTCCTGCTACATCGAGGCCTGCGGTCTCGCGCCGTCGCAGCTGGCCATCCAGCTGGGAGCCGGCGTCGGCCTCTATGAGAGCGGCGAGGTGCGGGTGAACCCGACCGGCTCGGTCACGGTCTTCACCGGCTCCCACAGCCACGGCCAGGGCCACGAGACCACGCTCGCCCAGATCGTTTCCGACAAGCTCGGCGTTCCCTTCGAACAGGTGGAGGTCGTCCATGGCGATACCGGCCGGATGGAGTTCGGCCTGGGCACCTACGGCTCGCGCTCGGTCGCCGTCGGGGGCTCGGCGATCATTTCCGCCAGCAACAAGATCATCGCCAAGGGCAGGCGCATCGCCGCCCATATGCTGGAGGCGGCGCCCGACGACGTGGACTTCGAGGACGGCGTCTTCGCCGTCCGCGGCTCCAACAAGAAGCTGACCTTCGGCGAGGTGGCCTTCGCCGCCTATGTGCCCTCCAACTTTCCGGAGGACCTGGAGCCGGGACTGTCGGAAAAGAGCTTCTACGACCCCAAGAACTTCACGTTCCCCGCGGGGACGCACATCGCCGAGGTGGAGGTCGATCCGGAGACCGGCGTCGTCGACCTGGTCCGCTTCGTGGCCGTGGACGACTTCGGCGAGGTGATCAACCCGATGATCGTCGAAGGGCAGGTGCATGGCGGCATCGCCCAGGGCGTCGGCCAGGCGCTGCTCGAACACGGAGTCTACGACGAGGCGGGCCAGCTCGTGACCGGCTCGTTCATGGATTACTGCATGCCCCGCGCCGACGACCTGCCGAGCTTCGAGGTGGACACCACCGTCACGCCCTGCACCCACAATCCCCTCGGCGTCAAAGGCTGCGGCGAAGCCGGCGCGATCGGCGCCCCGGCCGCGGTGATGAACGCCGTCACCGACGCGCTTGGCGTCAAGGACCTCGCCATGCCCGCCTCGCCCGAGCGGGTGTGGCGCGCGCTGCAGCCGGCCTGAAGGAGCGGTAGCGATGAACAACTTCGACTATCACCGGCCCCAGACCTTGGAAGACGCGGTCTCCGCCCGCCGCAGCGCCGCCGACGGCGTCTACCTCGCCGGCGGCATGACGCTCATCCCGACGCTCAAACAGGGCCTGGCCCAGCCGTCCGACCTTGTGGACCTCGGCGGAGTGCCGGGGCTCGCCGGGATCAGCGTCTCGGGCGATCGTGTGACCATCGGCGCCATGACACGCCATGCCGATGTGGCGGCCTCCGCCGAGGTCCAGCGCGCGATCCCGGCGCTCGCCTGCCTCGCTTCGGAGATCGGCGACCCCCAGGTCAGGAACCGCGGCACGATCGGCGGCTCCCTGGCCAACAGCGACCCGGCGGCCGACTATCCCGCCGCGGTCGTTGGCCTTGGCGCCACGATCCAGACCGACCGCCGCACCATCGCAGCCGACGACTACTTCCTGGATCTCTTCGAGACCGCGCTGGAGCCGGGCGAGCTGATCCGCGCCGTGGAATTCCCGACCCCCAGGCGAGCCGCCTACCGCAAGTTCCGCCACCCGGCTTCCCGCTATGCCGTGGTGGGCGTGTTCGTCGCCGACTTCGGCGGGCGCTTCCGCGTGGGGGTGACCGGCGCCGGTCCATGCGCCTTCCGCCTGCCGGCCCTGGAGGAGGCGCTCGCGCGCAGGGCCGACCCCACGGCGGCCGATGGTCTG
>JAGWSE010000417.1 GCA_028869395.1 Alphaproteobacteria bacterium
CAAGCCGGCACAGCCCAAGCCCGCCCCGTCCAGGCCCGCCACATCCAGGCCCGCGGCCGACGCCGCCAAGGCCGCGCCCGCCAAGGCCCGGGCCGCCGCGACGCCGAAGCCCGAGGGGGTCAGGCCGAAGCCGCGTCCCCAGGCCGCACAACCCGGGGCCAAGACCGAAACCCCGCCCTTCTGACCCGCGCGTCGATCTCCGCGAGGACGAAGACCTGAGCCACGGCCCAGCTTGGGCTTTCCTCCGATTGCGCCTATTTTCCCCCCGCCATGACCGCGCCCCGCACCCAGGCCGCCGACCCCGCCCACCATCGCCCCTGGCGCGCCATCGAGCGCCGCAAGAGCCGCAAGATCCGCGTCGGCGACGTGGAGGTGGGGGGCGACGCGCCGATCACCGTCCAGTCGATGACCAACACGCTGACGGCCGATGCGGTGGCGACCATCGACCAGATCCGCCGTCTCGAGGAGGCGGGCGCCGACATCGTCCGCGTCTCCTGCCCGGACGAGGACTCCACCGCCGCCTTCAAGGCCATCGCCCGCGCCGCCCGCGTGCCGCTCGTGGCCGACATCCACTTCCACTACAAGCGCGCCATCGAGGCGGCGCAGGCCGGCGCGGCGTGCCTGCGCATCAATCCCGGCAACATTGGCTCGCCCGACCGGGTCCGCGAGGTGATCCAGGCCGCGCGCGACCACGGCTGCTCCATGCGCATCGGCGTCAACGCCGGCTCCCTGGAGCGCGACCTGCTGGAGCGCTACGGCGAGCCCTGCCCCGAGGCGATGGTCGAGAGCGCGCTGAACCACGCCCGCATCCTGCAGGACCACGACTTCCACGAGTTCAAGATCAGCGTGAAGGCCTCCGACGTCTTCATGACCGTGGCCGCCTACCAGCAGCTCGCCGAGGCCATCGACTGCCCGCTGCACGTCGGCATCACGGAGGCCGGCGGCACGCGCGCCGGCACGGTGAAGTCCTCCATCGGCATGGGCTCGCTGCTCTGGGCCGGTATCGGCGACACCATCCGCGTCTCCCTCGCCGCCGATCCGGTCGAGGAGATCAAGGTCGGCTTCGACATCCTGAAGTCGCTGGGCCTGCGCCACCGCGGCGTGAACATCATCGCCTGCCCCTCCTGCGCGCGTCAGGGTTTCAATGTCATCGAAACCGTGGCGGTGCTGGAACAGCGCCTGGCGCACATCTCCACGCCCATGAGCCTGTCGATCATCGGCTGCGTCGTGAACGGCCCGGGCGAGGCCCTGATGACCGACGTGGGCTTCACCGGCGGCGGCAAGGGCGCGGGCATGGTCTATCTGGCCGGCAAGCCCGACCACAAGATGGACAACGCCGCCATGGTCGACCACATCGTCGGCCTCGTCGAAGCCCGCGCCGCCGAGATCGAGGCTGCGAAGAAGCCGGCCATCGCCGCGGAATAGACCGTCAAGAAAGTGACGCCTGCGTCACTCTTGTGCGCCCTCCACGATTGCGGTTAGGTGGCCGCTCCATCACCCCGGGAGGGACGAATGTCCGCGGACGGCAACTGGAAGATCACCATCAACACCCCGATGGGCGCGCGTACGGTCAACGCGAGCATCAAGACGAACGGCGCGACCTTCACCGGCCAGGTGGACAGCGACATGGGCGCCCAGGAGATCACCGGCAACGTCAACGGCGACAACCTGACCTGGGCCTTCGACATCACCAACCCGATGCCGATGAAGCTGGAATTCGACGCCAAGGTCGACGGCGACAAGATGACCGGCAACGTGAAGCTCGGCATGTTCGGCAACGCGCCGCTCACCGGCGAGCGCGCCTAGCCGTCGAACCCGAACGACAAGAGGCCCGCTCCCTCCGGGGAGCGGGCCTTTTCTTTTGCCCGCCGGGGCGGACGAAATGCTTACTTGCCCGGGTTCACCGCGCCCGCGGCGTTGTTGGCCGCGTCGCCCACGCTGTTGGCGGCGTGGCTGACGCTGGAGGCCGCGCCGGTGATGGCGCTGGTGCGCAGGGTGTCGTTGCGGTTCTGGCCCAGCAGGAAGAAGGCGATCACCGCCACCAGCGCCAGGACCGCGATTCCGATGATCACGCCGCCGACGCCGGAGCCGCCGCGGTCGACGTAGGTCGTGCCGCCGCCGTCACGCTCGATCACCCGTTCGGTCGTGCCGTCCGGATGCTCGGTCACTCGTTCGGTAGCCATAGTTCAGTCTCCATGGTGTCACCTGCGCCGTAACACCTGGACCAAGAACGCCGTTCCGACAGCCGAGCTTGCCCGCGGCCCCCTCCGCGTTGGCGCCGCACCCGGCTAGCGCTAGAGGAAGCCTCCCCTAGATTAGCCATGAGATGACGTTGCGACTTCCCCAGGCCAGGCTCGACCAGGTGCTCGATCGCTTCCGCGAGGTCGAGGCGCGCATGGGCGCGGCCACGGACGGCGCCGAGATCGTCCGGCTCTCCAAGGAGCACGCCGAGCTGCGCCCCGTCGCGGAAGCCGTGCAGACCCTGGAACGCGCCCGCGGCGAGCTTCCCGAGCTGGAGGAGATGGCGGCCTCCGGCGATCCGGAGATGGCCGAGCTCGCGCAGGGCGAGCTCGGCGAGCTGAAGGACAGGCTGCCCGAGCTGGAGCGCTCCGTCGCCCTGCTGCTGGCGCCCAAGGACAAGGACGAGAACGCCTCCGCCATCCTAGAGGTGCGCGCCGGCACCGGCGGCGACGAGGCGGCGCTGTTCGCCGGCGACCTGTTCCGCATGTACCAGCGCTACGCCCAGTCCAAGGGCTGGAAGGTGGAGGTCGAGAGCGCCTCCGAGGGCGAGATGGGCGGCTACAAGGAGATCATCGCCTCGATCAGCGGCGAGGGCGTGTTCGGCCGCCTGAAGTTCGAGTCAGGCGTTCACCGCGTCCAGCGCGTGCCGGAGACGGAGGCGCAAGGGCGCATCCACACCTCGGCCGCCACCGTCGCCGTCCTCCCCGAGCCGGAGGACGTGGACATCGACATTCGCGACCAGGACCTGCGCATCGACACCTACCGCTCCTCCGGCGCCGGCGGTCAGCACGTCAACAAGACCGATTCCGCGGTCCGCATCACCCACCTGCCCACCGGCATCGTGGTGACCTCCTCGGAGAAGTCGCAGCACCAGAACCGCGCCCGCGCCATGAAGGTGCTCCAGGCCAGGCTCTACGAGCAGCAGCGCGAGGCGATCGATTCCGCCCGGGCCGCCGACCGCAAGAGCCAGGTGGGCTCCGGCGACCGCTCCGAGCGCATCCGCACCTACAACTTCCCGCAAGGCCGGGTGACCGACCACCGCATCAACCTGACCCTCTACAACCTGCCCAAGGTCATGGAGGGCGAGGCGCTCGACGACGTCATCGAGCCCCTGATCGCCGAGGACCAGGCCGCGCGCCTGGCCGCCCTCGAGGAAGAGCTGGCCTGACCATGAGCGGAACCCTGGCCGGCATCTTCCGGCACCCGATCAAGGGCTTCACGCCCGAGCCGCTGCAGAGCGTCCAGCTCGCGCCGGGCAAGGGCTTCCCCGGCGACCGCATCTATGCGGTGGAGAAGGGTCCCGCCGGCTTCGATCCGGCCGCGCCCGCCTTCATCGCCAAGAACCGCTTCACGGTGCTCGCCCAGTTCCCGCGCGTGGCGGCGGTCCGCACGCGCTACCACGACGAGACCGGCGTCCTGGAAGCCTCCGCCCCCGGGGCGGCGCCCTTCTACGGCGCGCTCAGCGACGAGGCCGGCCGTGAGGCCTTCGCCGCCTGGCTCGCCGAGGTGCTGGGCGACGAGGCGGAGGGCCCGCTGAAGGTGCTGGCCGCGCCGGAGAGCTGGCGCTTCACCGACCACCCGCTGGGCCAGGTCTCGATCATCAACCTCGCCAGCGTCGCCGACCTCTCCCGCCGCATGGGCGTAGAGCTCGATCCGCTTCGATTCCGAGGCAACCTCTATGTCGAAGGCTGGCACGCCTGGGCCGAGCACGCCTGGACCGGCCGCAAGCTCATGCTCGGCTGGGCGGAGGCGGAGGTCTTCAAGCCCATCGTCCGCTGCGCCGCCACCGAGGTGAACCCCGACACCGCCGTCCGCGACGCCGACATCCCCAAGGCGCTGTTCGACGCCTTCGGCGACATGCACTGCGGGATCTACGTCCGCGTCACCCGCCCGGGGACGCTCGGCCTGGGCGACGCCTGCACCATCCCGCAGGACGAGCCGGCGCGCGCGGCGGTCGAGGCGCCATGAGCCTGAACCTTCTCCAGGCCTGGCAGACGGCCAAGAAACGGCTGGAGTCCGCCGGCCTCGCCGGTCCAGTCATCGACGCTCGCCTGCTCGTCGAGGCCGCGGCCGACGCCACCCGGGCCGACATCGTCACCGATCCGTACCGGGCGCTTTCGCCGGAGCAGGAGAGGACCCTCGAGGACTATCTCGCCCGGCGCGAGCGGCGCGAGCCGGTCAGCCACATCCTCGGCCGCAAGGGCTTCTGGAAGATCCTGCTGCAGGTCGACCGGCGCGTGCTCACGCCGCGCCCGGACACCGAGACCGTGGTGGACGTGGCCCTGAAGGCCTTCCCCGAGCACGCCGCCTGGAACGTCCTCGACCTGGGCGTCGGCTCCGGCGCCATCCTGCTCTCCATCCTGGCCGAACGCCCCGCCGCCAGGGGCCTGGGCGTCGACGTCTCCGAGGACGCGCTAGCCGTCGCCCGCGACAACGCCGCGGCCCTGGGGCTGGCCTCGCGCATGGCGCTGCTGCGCGGCGACTGGACGGAGGGCCTGGCCGACGAAAGCTTCGACCTCGTCGTCGCCAACCCGCCCTACATCGCCTCCGAGGTCATCGAGACGCTGGAGCCGGAGGTGCGCGACTACGATCCGCGGCTGGCGCTGGACGGCGGCCCCGACGGCCTCGCCGCCTACCGCGTCCTCGCCCCGGAGATCCTGCGCGTGCTGAAGCCCGGCGGCCGCTTCGCCGTGGAGATCGGCTACGACCAGCGCGAGGCCGTCGAGGCCCTGTTCCGCGAGGCCGGCGCCGCGGACGTCGCCGCCGTCCGCGACCTCGGCGACCGCGACCGCGTCATCGCGGGTGCGAAAAAGCCCTTGGAAACCCGAGACTGACTCGCTACTTAAGGCCTGTCTCCACCCAATCGCCGGCTTCAGGTCGATGCGTCCGCCCCGGACGAGACAGGCCTCCCGGCAGGCGCGACGCTTCTGACAAAGGGCTCTCGCTGAAGACGTTCCGGGCGGAAGACGGGGAACACCTAGCGCTTTAACATTTCGCCGGGCCAGGCGCCCGATCCCGCTGAAGGCTAGGCCGACCTCTCGCAAGGTCCGCTCGGGATAAGAGCTACAAGAACGGTCAAAGAATAATGAGAGATTTCAAGGGTATGAAGCGCCAGCGCGGGCGCAACAGAGGGGGCGGGGGCGGCAAGCCCCAGCAGAACGCCAACCGCGCGTTCGACTCCAACGGCCCCGAGGGCATCAAGGTCCGCGGGAACGCCCAGCACGTCTTCGAGAAGTACCAGCAGCTGGCCCGCGACGCCTCGTCCGGCGGCGACCGGGTGCTGGCCGAGAACTACCTGCAGCACGCCGAGCATTACTTCCGGCTGCTTCGCGCCATCCAGCCCCAGCGGTCGGCGAGCGAGATCCTGGGCCGCGACCAGTTCGCCTCCGGCTACGACATCGACTTCGAGGACGAGAACGCCGTTCAGGCGGCGGAGGCCGCCGACGAGGCCGCGGAATCCGGCGAGGACGCCGAGGCCCGCGACCGCGGCGGCTGGCAGGAGCGTCCCAGAGACGAGCGGCGAGACGAGCGCCCCAGGGACGACCGCCCCCGGGAGGAGCGCCGTGACGGCCGCGATCGTGACCGGGGCCGCGATCGCTGGCGCGACCGCGATGACCGTCCCCGCGACCGCGACGACCGCTTCCGCGACCGGGACGATCGCCGCGATCGCGACGACCGAGCCAGGGACGACCGTCCCAGGGAAGATCGCGCCAGAGACGACCGTTCAAGGGACGACCGCCCCAGGGATGAGCGCCCCAGGGATGAGCGCCCCAGGGACGACCGGCGTGACGACCGGCGTGACGATCGGCGCGACCGCTACGAGCGCCAGGACGGTGAGCGCGCCGAGCGAGATCCGCTGGCCGTGGTCGAGCCCCAGGCCGCAGCCCCGCTCGGCGGCGCCGAAGAGCGCGCCTCGCCGATGCTGCGCGACGCCGAGGGCGGCCAGAGCCATGCGCCGGCCTTCCTGCAGGCGCCGCCCCGCCGCGAGGCGGCCGAGGACGAAGCCGCCCCGGCCCGCCGTCCGCGCCGCCGTCGCACGCCGCGCAACTTCGAAGCCGGCGAAGGCGCCCCGCCCTCCAGCGAGGCCGAGGAGGCCTGATTTCCGTCTCCCCTAGAGCGTGACCGGTTTTGATGGAATCGGGATTCCCAAATCACGGGTGATCTGATTCACCATCCAGGCTGGGCGGGAGGCCAGCCTGGATGACGGCTCCCTATTCACTGGACCTTCGCGAGCGGGCGCTCGCGCGGAAGGCGGCGGGCGAGACCCATCGGGAGATCGCGGCAGCCTTGCAGATCAGCCCTTCGTGCGTGTCGAAGTGGACTCGGCGCGAGCGTGAGACCGGCTCTTTGGCGCCGGCGCAGATCGGCGGCTACAAGCCCAGGACGCTGTCCGGCGAGTGCGCCGATTGGCTGCGGCAGCGGATCGCCGCCGGCCCGGTGACGCTGCGGGGTCTCACCGCGGAGCTGGCGGCGCGCGGGATCAAGACGCAGCCGCGGGCGGTGTGGGTGTTCCTCCACGCCGAGGGGCTCAGCTTCAAAAAAAACGCTTCTGCCGGAGGAGCAGGCCCGGCCTGACGTCGCGCGGCAGCGGATCCGCTGGCAGCTCCACCAGGGCCGCGTCGACCCCCTGCGGCTGGTGTTCATCGACGAGACCTGGGTGAAGACCAACATGGCGCCGCTGCGCGGCTGGGGTCCGCGCGGCCGGCGGCTCAAGGCCTACGCGCCGTTCGGCCACTGGAAGACGCTCACCTTCATCGCCGCCTTGCGCCATGATCGCATCGACGCGCCCTGGGTGTTCGATGGACCGATCAACGGTGAAGCGTTCCAGCTCTATGTCGAAAAGGTGCTCGCGCCGACCCTCTCTAAGGGCGACGTCGTCATCCTCGACAACCTCGGCAGCCACAAGGGCAAGGCCATCCGCCGCGCGATCCGGGCCAAAGGGGCGCATCTGATCTTCCTGCCGCCGTACAGCCCCGACCTGAACCCGATCGAGCAGGTCTTCGCCAAGCTCAAGCACCTGATGCGCAGAGCCCAGGCGAGGGACGTCGAAGCCACCTGGCGCAAAGTCGGCCAGCTCCTCGAGCTCTTCACCCCCGAGGAGTGCGCCAACTACCTCGTCAACTCAGGCTACGGTTCCGTCTAATGGAGTCGTGCTCTAGCGGGATTAGGTGTCAGCCGAAGCCTGACGGATGAGGGGTCGCGCCGCGGCCCCTTTTTCGTGCCTTCCCGACCCCTACGGCCGCCCGGCGTGGCCCACGTCCACCGTCGCGACCTCGATCTGGCCCTTGGGCTTGCCGCCCGCCTCATCGGCCCGCGAGGTCATCATGAACAGCGTCCGCCCGTCCGCCCCGCCCAGCATGCAGGCGAAGCAGGGCATGGCGGTCTGGATCACCTCCAGCACCTCGCCGCCCTCGGCCACGCGCACGCACTCCGGCGCGGTGGGATTGGCCACCCACACGCAGCCCGCCGCATCCAGGCAGATGCCGTCCGGCAGCCGCGGCGCGATCTCCGCCCAAACCCGCCGGTTCGAAAGCGCGCCGTCCGGGCCGATGTCGAACGCCGTCAGCCGGGCTGCGAAGGTCTCGCCGATGATCATCGTGCGCCCGTCCGGCGTGATCACCGTCCCGTTCGGGAAGTGCATGTCCTCGGCGGCCAGGTGGACGCCGCCGTCCGCATCGACCCGCGCCAGCTTGGCGGGGGGTTGGCTGGTCGTGACGCCCTCCAGCCCGCCTTGCGCGGCCGCGGCCTCCAAATCGAACCCGAAGTTGCCGACATAGGCGCGCCCCGCCGCGTCCACGACCATGTCGTTGCAGTGCCAGGTGGCCAGCCCCGACAGGTCCGCCAGCGTCGAGATCCGTCCGTCGGCGCTGCGCCGCAGCAG
>JAGWSE010000035.1 GCA_028869395.1 Alphaproteobacteria bacterium
CTTTCGGCGCGGTTAGGAGGCGTGGTTAGCGAAGGTGGTGAACCGGCGATTCACCCTGACGCGCGGGTGACAGGGTGGGCGGCTTCAGCGCATGTTCCGCGCCCATGCTGCTTTCGACCGACATCTGGGTGAGCGCGCTGATCCGCCGGGCCGAGCTCGCCGGGGCCTTCGCCGTCGTGGCGCGCAAGGGCGATCCCCGCGCGGGCGCGGTGCTGGTGAAGGTGCTGAACCGCAGCGACAACACGGCCCGCCTGTACTCGGAGGCGACACGGCTCGACGGCGAGCGGGTGTGGATGCAGCCCGCGCCCTCCGACCAGGAACCCGACCTCGACCGCTACATCGAGCGCGCGCTCCGGATCGATCCCGATCTATGGGTCGTGGAGATCGAGGACAAGCAGGGCCGCCATTTCCTGACCGAGCCCGTGGAACGCGGCTGAAGCCTCCGGATTGGGGAGGTATGGCGAGCCTCTCCGATCTTCCTGTGCCGCTCGACCTCGCGCCCATGGAAGCCAAGCTGGTCGAGGACCTGCCGACCGGCCCGGGCTGGCGCTTCGAGCCGAAGTGGGACGGTTTCCGCTGCCTGGCGTTCCGCGCCGGCGACGCGGTGGAGTTGAAGGCCAAGTCCGGCAAGCCGCTCGGCCGCTACTTCCCCGACGTGGTCGCCATGCTGCGGGCATTGCCGGTGAGTCGCTTCGTGGTCGACGGGGAGCTGACGATCGCGGTCGATGGGGAGCTGTCGTTCGACGCCCTGCAGCTTCGCCTGCATCCGGCCGAGAGCCGCGTACGCAGGCTGGCGGCCGAGCATCCGGCGTCCTTCGTCCTCTTCGACTGCCTGATGGACCGGCGCGGCCACAGCCTGGTGGATGCGCCGCTGTCGAAGCGCCGCGCCGCGCTTGAGGGGCTCTATGAGCGGTTCAAGGCGCCGGAGCGGATCCGCCTGTCGCCCGGAACCGACGACCGGGCCCAGGCGCGCAAGTGGCTGCGGGAGGTGGGCTCGGCCCTCGACGGCGTCGTCGCCAAGCGGCTCGACGGCGCCTACGAGCCCGGCGAGCGGGCGATGCTGAAGATCAAGCGCATGCGCACCGCCGACTGCGTCGTGGGCGGCTTCCGCTACGAACAGGGCGGCCGCGAGGTGGGCTCGCTGCTGCTCGGGCTCTACGACGACGAGGGGCTGCTCGACCATGTGGGCTTCTGCTCGACCATCACCGACGCCGAGCGGCCGGCGCTCACGAAGCGTCTCGAGGCGCTGGCGGGCGGGGAGGGGTTCACCGGCGGCAAACCGGGCGGGCCATCGCGCTGGTCGAACGGCCGCGCCACCGAGTGGACGCCGCTGCGGCCCGAACTGGTCGTGGAGGTCCGCTATGACCACGTCACCGGCGGACGCTTCCGGCACGGGACGAAGCTGATCCGCTTCCGCCCCGACAAGGCGCCCCGCCAGTGCACAAAGGCGCAGCTCCGGGCCGAAGCCGCCCCCTCGCGCATCGTGGCGATGACGGGTTCGGAACAACGCATCGTCCCCGCCAGGGCGGCGACCCGATCCGCGTCGCAGTCGCCTTCCGATCGGCTGTGATATCCATGTCTCCGCATGGATCCCCGCCGGCGCGGGGACGAGCGGAGGACTGGATCCATGACCAGCGTCACCCCGTTCCTGATGTTCCAGGGCGCCTGCGAGGCGGCGGTAAGATTCTATGTCTCGCTGCTGCCGGACGCCGCGATCACGCGGCTGGAGCGCTGGGGCGCGGACGGCGCAGGGCCGCAGGGCCAGGTCTCCCAGGCCGCCTTCACCCTGGCGGGGCGCGAGTTCCGCGCCTTCGACAGCCCGCCCGTCCACGCCTTCACCTTCACGCCCTCGTTCTCGCTGCTCGTGGACTGCCGTGACGAGGCCGAGCTCGACCGGCTCTATGCGGCGCTCGGCGAGGGCGGCCAGGTGATGATGCCGCTCGGCGAATACGGCTTCTCGCGCAAGTTCGGCTGGGTGAACGACCGCTTCGGCGTCTCCTGGCAGCTCAACCTGCCCTAATTCGCCGCAGCGGTTTGCGAAACCGGGGCCGGCGCGCTACCTGCGGCGCGCATGACCAATTCCCCCGCCGCCGAGGCCGCGCGCAGACGCACCTTCGCGATCATCTCGCACCCGGACGCGGGCAAGACAACGCTCACCGAGAACCTGCTGCTGGCGGGCGGGGCCATCCGCGCGGCGGGCGCCGTGCGGGCGCGCGGCGAGAACCGCCGGACGCGGTCCGACTGGATGAAGATCGAGCGCGAGCGGGGCATCTCGGTCTCGGCCTCGGTGATGACGTTCGACCACGACGGCCTGATGTTCAACCTGCTGGACACGCCGGGCCACGAGGACTTCTCGGAAGACACCTACCGCACCCTGACCGCGGCCGACGCGGCGGTGATGGTGCTGGACGCCGCCAAGGGCATCGAGCCGCAGACGCTGAAGCTGTTCGAGGTCTGCCGCCTGCGCGACATCCCGATCCTGACCTTCATCAACAAGATGGACCGCGAAGCGCAGGACCCGTTCGCCCTGCTGGACGAGATCGGCTCCAAGCTGGCGCTGGATCCTGCGCCGCTCTACTGGCCCGCCGGCTCAGGCGGCCGGTTCAAGGGCGTACTCGACCTGCGCCGCAACCAGTTCCTGCCGTTCGCCAAGCAGCGGGCGGACGGCGAGATGGGCCATCCGGAGGCGGTCGCCTTCGAGGGCAACGCCATCGTCTCCTACCTCGGGCCCGACGAGCAGGAGGAGCTGGCGGAAGGCTCCATGCTTGTGCAGGAGGCGGCCAAGCCGTTCGACCCGCAGTCGTTCCTGGAAGGCCACATGACCCCGGTCTTCTTCGGCTCGGCGCTGCGCCACTTCGGCGTCGACCAGCTGCTGGAAGGGCTGGGCGCCTATGCGCCGCCGCCCAAGGCGGTCGCGGCGAGCAAGGCCGGCGAGCCGATCCACGTGGCGCCGGGCGACCGCGAGGTGTCCGGCTTCGTATTCAAGATCCAGGCGAACATGGACCCCAACCACCGGGACCGCATC